>CAZIDA010000307.1:0-4763 GCA_964537865.1 uncultured Acidobacteriota bacterium | reverse complement strand
CCCACGCGTAAGCGTGGGGATAGGCGAGCCAAAAGATCCTGACAAGCCCCGGTTAACCGGGGCGACAGAAACGTATTTTCAGGGCAATGGAATTTTACGTACCGGTGGAGTGTCGGATGGACGCCGAACGCGCCGGGCCATTCAAGATTTCCCGGACCTTGCCGGCCAGCGCATCCGGCGTGAACGGCTTTGGGAGAAGCGGAAGATCTTTTTCCAAGACGCCGTGATGCGCCAGCGCGTCGTCGGTGTATCCGGAGATCAGGAGCACTTTGAGATCGGGCTTGAGGTCTTGAAGTTGCTGCGCCAATTCCACGCCGCTGGTTCGAGGCATGATGACGTCGCTGAGCATCAACGCAATCGTATTCTTATTCTGGTTGAAGAGTTCGACGGCGCGCTCCGGCCGGTCGGCGCTCAGAACCGTATAGCCGCGCATCCGCAGAACCGATTCCACCAACTCCCGAATGGCGTCGTCGTCTTCCACCAAAAGAACCGACTCGTTTCCATCCAAGGAGGATCGATTCAATTCACTCGGCGCAACGTTCTTTTCCGGCTGTTCATCGACGCGCGGAAAATAGAGCCGGAAGGCGGTTCCCTTGCCCACCGTGCTCTCCACGGAAATGTAACCTCCGTTTTGTTTGACGATGCCGAACACGGTCGCCAATCCCAAGCCCGTGCCTTTGCCCGGTTCTTTGGTGGTGAAGAACGGCTCAAACATGTGCGCTTGAATGTCCTTGTCCATGCCGACGCCGCTATCCGCGACGATGAAGAGAACGTAGTTTCCGGGCGGCGTGATCTTCGGCCGATTCTCGGAAGCCTCCTCGAGTTTGATGTTGGAGGTTTGAAGAAGAAGCCGTCCTCCCCGGGGCATGGCGTCGCGAGAATTGACCACCAGATTCATGATCACCTGTTCGATTTGTCCGGGGTCCGCCTTGATGGAACCCAAAACGGGATCCAAGTCGGCGCGCACGTCGACGTCTTCGCCGATCAAGCGCCGCACCATTTTATCGATCTCGCGAACGACGTCGTTCAAGTTCAAGACGCGCGGCTGCATGATTTGTTTTCGGCTGAAAGCGAGCAGTTGGCGGGTCAGGTTGGCGGCGCGATCGGCGGCTTTCTTGATTTCATCGACGTTGCGCCGCCGCACGTCAGCCGGATCCAAGCTCATGGCAAGGAGATCGGAAAATCCGGTGATGGCGGTCAAAAGATTGTTGAAGTCGTGCGCCACGCCGCCGGCCAAGCGCCCGACGGCCTCCATCTTCTGAGCTTGGAGAAGTTCGGCTTCCAACTTTCGGCGAGCCGTGACATCGCGGGCAATGCCTTGCAGCCCCACGACGTTTCCCTCTTCCACAAGGGGGCGGCTGCTGATTTCGAATCGGGCGAGGCGGCCCTCTTTGGTCAAGCAGTCCAACTCGTGAATCGTGCGAGGCGCGCCGATGGATCGTTCGCCGAGAAGGCGTCGCGCGATTTCGACTTGTTCCGGCGACACGACCTGAATGAAATTCATGCGCAACGCTTCTTCGCGCGAGTAACCGAACAGCGACAACGCCGCCTGATTGACGTCGGTGAAATTTCCATTGAGATCCACGCTGAAGATGACGTCGTTGGCGTTTTCAAAAAGCTCCCGATAACGATGTTCGCTGGCGCGCAACGCCGCTTCCGCTTGGCGGCGTTGACGACGGCCGGCGGCCTCACGCAATTCCCGCTCCACGGCCGGCAACAGGCGCGCCGTGTTTCCTTTGGTAATGAAATCGCTGGCGCCCGAACGCATGGCGGCCGCCGCCAAATCCTCCGTGACGCTCCCCGAAATAAGGATGAAGGGGAGATCCAAATGGCGCTTCTTCACCATCTCGATGGCGCCCAGGGCGTTGAAGCGAGGCATGCTGAAGTCGCCGAAGACAATATCCCAGGGCCGCGAATCCAGCGCCGCTTCCAGAGCTTCGGCGGTCTCGACGCGAGCATGCCGCGGTTCATAACCGCCGCGGCGCAGCTCCAGCAGCAACAGCAGGGCGTCGTCTTCCGAGTCTTCCACGATGAGGGCGCGAAGCGGAATGGCCATTTACACTTGTCCTCGAGTCGGAGGCGTTTCGTTCAGCAGCAGCCAGTACAGGCCGAGTTGACGAACGGCGTCGAAGAATTTTTCAAAATCGACTGGTTTGCGAATGTAGCTGTTGGCGCCGAGATTGTATCCGTCGATCAAATCCTGCTCCTCTTTGGAGGAGGTCAGGATGACGATGGGAAGCCGCCGCGTCCGATCGTCTTCGCGCAGCCGCCGCAAGGCCTCCAAGCCGCTGACCTTGGGAAGCTTCAAATCGAGCAAGGTGACGGCCGGCATGATGCTCAGGTCGCGGCCCGCGTGCCGGCCGGCGCCGAAGAAAAAATCGAGCGCCTCTTCGCCGTCATGCGCCACGATAATGCTGTTGGAGATGTTGTTCTTGCGGAGCGCGCGCAACGTCAACGCTTCATCATCCGGATTGTCTTCCACGAGAAGAATGATTTTTTCAGGCATTGAAGATGCTCCTTTCCGCAGAAGGTGGAGTCGTGTTATTCCTTGGCGGTCGAGTCGTTCAATGTGAAATAGAACGTGGCGCCCTTGCCCACTTCGGCGTCGGCCCACACGCGGCCGGCGTGCCGATGCACGATGCGCTGAACCGTCGCCAATCCAACGCCGGCGCCGGGAAAATCTTTCATGCCGTGAAGGCGTTGGAAGGCGCCGAACAATTTGTGTTTGTAGTTCGGATCGAAGCCGACGCCGTTGTCGCGAACGAAGAAGACGGGCGCGTCGCCGTTTTCTAGTCGCCCCACTTCGATCTTCGCGTCGTCGCGCCGCCCGGTGAATTTCCAGGCGTTGGCGATGAGGTTTTGAAGCGCGATGCGCAGCAGATGCGAATCGCCTTCCGCGCGCAAGTTGTCGGCCACCGTGCATTCCACCTGGCGGCGCGGATCGCCGTTGCGCAATTCTTGCACGATGGATTTCGCCACCCGGCTCAAGTCCACCGCCTCGCGATGCAGTTCTTTTCGTGTGATTCGGGAAAGCTCCAAGAGATCGTCGATCAACATGCCCATGCGTTGCGTGGCGGCGCGAACCCGCCGCAGCATCTCTTTGCCTTCGTCGTCGAGCCGGGGCGAATAATCTTCCAGCAACGCCTGGCTGAAACCGTCGATGCTGCGCAAGGGCGCGCGCAAATCGTGCGACACCGAATAGCTGAAGGCCTCCATCTCTTTGTTGAGAGTGGCCAACTCCTCCACCCGGCGTTTGAGGTCTTGGTTTAACGATTGGATTTTTTCGTTCGCCAGCTTGCGTTGGGTAAGGTCGCGCGTGATCTTGGTGAAGCCGCGCAGGTTTCCCTGGTCATCGTAGATCGGGGAGATCATCACGTTCGCCCAAAACTTCGAACCATCCTTCCGGACTCTCCAGCCTTCATCCTCGACGGAACCTTGTTCCCGCGCGACCACCAACTCCCGTTCCGGCTTTCCGTCGCGAACATCCTCCTCCGGATAGAAGCAGGAAAAGCGCCGGCCCAAAATTTCGTACGCCGCGTATCCCTTGAGCCGCTGAGCGCCTTCGTTCCAACTGATCACGCGGCCCTGGGGATCGAGCATGAAGATGGCGTAATCACGGATTTTTTCAATGAGCAAGCGCACGCGCTCTTCGCTCTCGCGCAGACGTTGCTCATCTTCCCGCTGCTGGGTGACGTCGCGGAACACCGCGACTCCGCCTCTCAGAGTATGCGCTTCATCCCAGAGGGGACGGCCGCTGAGGCTGAGGAATCTTGGTTTGGAATCTCCCTGGAACAGGACGGCTTCGTTCACTCCATCGCTGGCTTCGCCGCGCAACGCCCGCGCCAACGCCAATTCTTCGGGAGGGAAGGGTCCGGACAGATCGGGTTTGTAAAGGCGAAAATGAGCCGGCCACTCGTTGGAAGGAGCGTCTGTGACCGGCGTGCCCAGGATTCGTTCCGCGGCGGGATTGGAGAGAATGAATTTTCCCTGAGCGTTCACCACGGCGACGCCGTCGCCCATGCTGTCCAGGATCGATTCCAGAATTTCGTTTCGCTCGGCGTAAGCGGATTGAGAGCGCGCCAATTCTTCGTTCATCTTCATCAGGGTTTCCGGATTGGGCAGCGCCAGCGCTTTGGGAATCAGCGGCGGCAGCAGAAACGCCGTGGTGAGCGAAGCGACGGCGGTGACCGCCTTGATGGCCCCGGACAGCCAATAGACCGGCGTCCATAAAGTCACAACCGCCATGAGGTGCGTGGCGCCGCAGGCCACGATGAAAACTCCAAACGCCGCAATGATCCAAGAGAAGGAAAGACCGCGGTACTTCAAGAAAAAATAGAGGAGCATCACCGAAATGGCCACGTAGGCCATCCCGATCAAGAAATCCGACGTGGCGTGCAACCACAGTACACGCGGGTTCCACAAGAAGCACATGCCGTGCGGCATGAATTCGTCGGAAGAGAACAGCCGCTTCCAAAAGTGGGGCCACAACCATGCTGACACCACAAGAATTCCGAGGAAGCCCGCTGCGGTAATTCGGAACGCGCCTCGTTTGGCGGTCATAAAGACGCTCCCTTCTTCAAGAGTCCTGGAGAGACTCCTGCCCGGCGATGCACGCCGGTTGCGAAGGACACACGCTTTTCACGTTTGCGCAAGCCTTGGAGGGAAGGATTTCAAAAGATGGGATCATCGCTTCGATCCAAACCATCCCGCAACGCATTCGAAACATCCGCCTGAGGAGTCGAAACTCCCGGCTCATGGAATCT
>CAZIDA010000306.1:0-4784 GCA_964537865.1 uncultured Acidobacteriota bacterium | reverse complement strand
CCTTCCCCGAAGGGGAAACGTCCCACAGCCCAGGGTTGTCCGCCTGCTCTCGCTTGCGTCCCCCGGGTTTCGCTTGCGTCCGCCGGATTTCTGGCGGATTAGGCGGACTACCCTGGGGAACGGAGGACCGCGTCATCATGGACACAACCCCGCGGGGGTTGTGAAATCAAATCTGGAATCTATTGCCAATGTCCACCCAACGTAGCTCCTCTCCGCCGCGGCGGATCGGAGCAACGTTGGGCTTTGAGGCGCAGCGCCGTTGGCGCTGAGGGAATTGAGGACCATGACATTTGAGATGATGAACTCGAACACCGTCGCGCTTTCACATCATGTTCGTGGGATCCAAATCGATGAGGATGTTGGGTTCCGAAATTTTTCTTTCTTCACAAAACTTGAGGCCTCGTTCCAACATCCGTTTCAGCGGTGAGCGGCGGCTCGATTTCAAAAGCAGTTGCCAGCGGTATTCCTGTTTGAGGCGCGCGAGCGGCGCGATGGCGGGTCCGAGCACGCGCACTTCCGGCTCGACATTTTGCCGAAGATGATTTCCCAAAGCCTTCGCCAACTTCATGGCCTCGTCAAAATCCCGATGACGAATACCCACCAACGCCAACTGCGCGAAGGGCGGATAGTGCATCATGCGGCGGAAATGAATTTCCTTGGCGTAGAACTCGTTGAAGTCTTGCTGGGCGGCACAACGAATGGCGTAATGCTCCGGATAAAACGCTTGAAGGATGACCTCGCCGGGAGTGGCCCCGCGCCCGGAGCGGCCGGCGACCTGAGTTAAGAGCTGAAAAGTTCGCTCGCCGGCGCGAAAGTCCGGAAAGCCGAGCGCGCCGTCCGCGTTCAACACGCCCACCAGCGTGACGCGCGGAAAATCGTGCCCCTTGGCAATCATCTGCGTTCCCACGAGAATGTTCGTGAGTCCTTGCGAGAATTCTCCCAGGATGCGCTGATAGCTGCTCCGGCCTTGAACCGTGTCGCGATCCAGTCTCGCAATGCGGGCCAACGGAAATTCGCTTTTCAGTTTTTCTTCAATTTGCTCCGTCCCGAAACCGATGAAATAGAGATGCTCGCTTCCGCATTGCCAACACGTCTTGGGCACCGGCGTCGCCGTGGAGCAGTAATGACACATCAATATTTGTCGCCGCTTGTGATACGTCATCGTGATGGAGCAATGGGGGCATTGCCGAGCGCTGCCGCAGGCGCGGCACAAAACGTAGGAAGAGAATCCCCGGCGATTGAGCAGCACCAGAACCTGTTCGTCCGCCGAGAGCCGCGATTCGATAGCCGTCACCAACTCTCGCGAAAGGAGCGCGTTCTTTTTCGTCTCCTTGAATTCCTTACGCATGTCGACGATGGAAACTTTGGCGAGTGGCCGCGACTCGACGCGCGTCTTCAGCGTGACGAGTTGATATTTTCCGCGCTCGGCGTTGTAGAAGCTCTCCATGGCGGGGGTGGCGGAGCCGAGCACGACCACCGCGTCCGCCATCTTGGCGCGCATCACGGCGACATCGCGGCCTTGATAGCGCGGCGATTCTTGCTGCTTGTAAGATCCCTCGTGCTCCTCATCGACGATGATGAGGCGCAGTTGGTCGAGCGGTGCAAAGACGGCCGAACGCGTGCCGATGACCACGCGGGCCTCTCCCTGCTTGATTCGCCACCATTCGTCGTAACGCTCGCCTTCCGAAAGTCCGCTGTGCCAGATGGCGACTTGGCCAGAAAAACGCGCCGCGAAATTTCGAGCCGTCGCGGGTGTCAGAGAAATTTCCGGCACCAACATTAAAGCCGTGCCGCCCAACGACAACGCCTTCTCGATCGCTCGCATGTACACTTCGGTCTTTCCGCTGGCAGTGACTCCGAACAGCAACGACACCGCGAATCGCCCGGTGTGAAGCTGCTCCTCAACGACGCCGAGCGCGCGACGCTGTTCCGCCGTGAGTTCGAGGAGATTGTCTTCCATCGGCGCAAGACTTGAGACCGAACTTAACTCCAAGGGAACGCGTTGACGCGCCACTTGTTCCAGGATGACCAAATTTTTCTTTGCCAATCCGCGGACCGTTGAAGCATTCACATTCAAAGAGCGAACCAGATCGCTGAGCAGGAGCGCGGATTTCTTCTCCATCAAATGATCGAGAATCCTTTGTTGACCGGCAGAGAAACGTCGCTTCGAAATCAACGCTTCGAAATCGGGAGAAATGCGAACCCAAGTTTCTTGCTTCTCTTCGATCCGGCGCCTGGAATTGAAACCTACCATTCGAATTTCTTCGCGCCTCAGAAGCGATTTGAAAGCAGCTCGTCCGCTGCCCTTTCCGTGTGTTCGGCTCAGGGCGCGCCATTCGACTTCATCTTTCGAGGCGACGAGGCGCAGCAGCTCCAATTCTTCAGCGTCGCTTTCAAACAAATGATTCGGGGAACGCCGCTCATCTTCTGCTTCGAGGTGCCGTTGACCTTTGGCCGTCAAACGAACGCGTTGGCGAACCGAGGCCGCGAAGGCCGGTGGACACGCGGCGCGAAGCACCTCTCCGATGGGCGCAAAGTAGTATTCCGCTACCCATTGGCACAGTTCAAACAACTCAGCGCTCAGGATGGCCCCGCCGGGAAGAATCTCAGCCAGCGGTTTAATCTCAAAATCACGATGGCCGTCCGGTTCCGCGTTGACGGCTACGACAATCCCAGTCAAGCGTCGTTTGCGAAACGGCGCCACGACACGAATGCCGAAAGCGACTTCGTTTCGCAGCTCTGCCGGCACGGAGTAGGTGAAGGTGCCGCGGAACGGCGTCGGCATGGCAACTTCAACCGTGTGTGGGATTGGCGTCATAGAAATCCAGGTGAAGCAATGATGCAGGAGGTCAGCGCCTCAAGCCTGATCTTCGCGCAAAAGATCCGTTCCTTTTGACCCCGCCGAAGGCATCGTACAATCGCGCGCGCTTCGATATAATGAAGGTGTCGGTTGATTCGTCCAACGGTCAAGGCGCTGAGGTGACACGATGCAATTCTACACAGAATATCTATGGTTCAACACGAAAAAGCAACGCGAATACATCAACATCACGGAGCCGGTGCGCGCGATTCTTCGCAAATCGAAAATCCGCGACGGGATGATTCTGGTTTCGGCCATGCACATCACGGCGGGCGTGTACGTCAACGACGCCGAAGAGGGACTCATTCAAGACATCGACGAGTGGGTGGAACACTTGGCGCCGTTTCGCGAAGATTACCGGCACCATCGCACCGGCGAAACCAACGGGGATTCGCATCTCAAGAATCTGCTGATCGGGCACGAGGTGATCGTCCCGGTCACCGATGGAAAAATTGACTTCGGTCCTTGGCAACAAATCTACTACGCGGAATTTGACGGCCAACGACGCAAGCGCGTGTTGGTGAAAGTGATGGGTGAATGATGCGCCGGAAATTTCCCTCGCGCCCGATTGTGGGAGTCGGCGCCGCCATTCTGCGCGGTAATTCCGTGCTTCTCATTCAGCGCGGCTCGCCTCCCATGCAGGGCGAATGGACGCTGCCGGGAGGCGTGGTGGAGTTGGGAGAGACGCTCCAAGACGCCGTGCGCCGAGAGATTCAGGAGGAAACCCATCTCAAGATTCGCGTCGGACCGTTGCTGGAACTCTTCGAGCGCATTCAACCCGACGGAGATCGAGTCGCTTATCATTACGTCATCGCAGATTTTCTGGGAGAAGAAACTGGAGGACGGTTGAAGGCGGCCTCCGATGTAAGGGCCGCCGAATTTGTGCCGAGAGATCGGCTCACCGACTACCGTCTCACCGAAGTCGCCCATCGAGTCATCGCTCGGGCCTTTGAGATGAGAAAGACCAAACAGCAGTCGCAACGGCGACGCCGAAAATAGGGGACGGTTTCTCTGCGCCACCTCCGCCCACCGCGGCGGGGCGCCTCGGCGGTGAACGGCCCATGCCACATTGAGAATCTCACGAAGATTTGGAGGTTTCCGCGCTTGCAGCCGGTTTCGATTCCGAAGGGGCGGCGCCGCTGGATTCGCTCGACGATTTCTCCGATGAAGCCGATTCCTTCTTCTTCGACCCGTTCCCCGAAGAAGCCTCCGTCGATGACTTCTTCGCGTAATCCGTCACATACCACCCGGTTCCTTTGAACTGAATCGCGGGCGCGGAAAGCAGTTGCGACACTCTGCGATGACCGCATTTTGGACATTTCGCCGGGGGAGGATCGGAAAGCTTCTGGAGTCGTTCAAATTGGTGTCCGCATTTCACACATTCAAATTCATAAATTGGCACTAGCTCTCACCTCAACAATCTAACAAAAAAAATTCCAAAGGGTCGCGACATTCGTCGCGGCCTAAGCCGGCGCTTGACCGGCAGAAGCGCTGATTCCTTCCAGACCGATCTCCTGGGCCACCGGTTTCAGCGCATCCACCACGAACGCGATGTGCTCGGCCAAATCGACGCCCAGCTCGCTCGCCCCGTTGTACACGTCGTTGCGATTCACGCTGCGCGCGAACGCTTTGTCCTTAAGTTTCTTGAGGACCGATTTGGGTTCCACCTCAAAGATCGATTTGTTGGGCTTCACCAAAGCGACCGCCGTCACAAACCCCGTCAACTCGTCGCACGCAAAGAGAACTTTAGCCAGGAGAGAATCACGAGGAATCCCGGTGTAATCGGCGTGGCCCAAAATCGCCTGCCGAATATCCTCAGGATATCCTCTCTCCCTGAGAATCTCAGAGCCTTTGACCGGATGATCCGGGGCGGTCGGATAACGTTCGTAATCGAAATCATGGAGCAGCCCGGTAAGGCCCCACT
>CAZIDA010000305.1:0-4787 GCA_964537865.1 uncultured Acidobacteriota bacterium | reverse complement strand
CGTTCAAGAAGTGCTCGCGACGCTTTAGTGAAGATCGGGTCCTTTACCCTTCCCAAATCATTTCCGTGCGATTTTTCACGAATTGTTTTTGATCATGAGACACCCACTTCGAGACGCGGTGGTTGTTATCACCGGGGCTTCGAGCGGCATTGGTCGCGAGTGCGCGCTTCAGTTCGCGCGCCAAGGCGCCCGCCTGGTTCTCGCGGCGCGACGCGAGGACCGCTTGCGTTTTTTGGCGCAGGAGATTTCGCCCAACGCTCCGCTGATTCTTCCCTTGGATTTGTCTGTGCCTTCCAACGCCGAATCCCTGGTCGAGCAAGCGGCGGCTCACTTTGGCCGCATCGATATTCTCGTGAACAATGCCGGATACACGCAGGTGGATCGGTTCGAAACGATGACGCCTGAAGATCTGCGCCGCCTTCTCGAAGTAAATTTCTTTTCCCCGGCTCTCGCCATCCACGCCGTCATCCCGGTGATGCGTCGCCAACGATCGGGCCACATCATCAACGTCTCCTCCGTCATTGGACGCCGCGGCATTCCGCTTTACAGCACCTACTGCGCCGCCAAGGGCGCTTTGAGCCGTCTGACCGAATCGCTGCGAGTGGAACTTGCCGGATCGGGAATCGACGTCAGTTTGATTTCACCGGGGATGACAAAAACCGAATTCACGCAGGCGGCGCAAAGCGCTCAAGCGCTGAACGCGAAGCTTCCTCAAGGAGGCATGAGCGCCGCCAAGGTGGCGCGCGCCATCGTAAGAACAGCGGAGCATCCGCGTCGGGAGGTTGTGCTGACGGCCTCCGGACGCGCACTCATTTGGATCAGCCGCCTCTCCCCTCCATTGCTCGACCGGGCATTGCTCTTTTTTCGGAATCGGCTTCTGAACGATTTGCCCGGTGACAGAAAATCGCTTTGAAATTTCCATGACTTCGACCGCCTTAGTTCGTTCGCATGTCTTGCTGTTCCGCGGCCTCCTCACCGCGCTGATTCTTGTTGTGACGCTGGTCAGCTCGACATTTTCTTCCGTGACCCAGAAGAGCGCGGCCAAAGGAAGAGAATCCGGCTATGAGGTCGTCGGCGTCACCATCGTCAACGTGTATGCGCGGAACGTCGCCGGCGCTTTACAACGAAACATGACGATTGTGACCGACGGCGACGTCATCTCGGATATTCATCCGGCGACGGAGGAAGAGTTGAATCGAGCGAAGCGGCGGACGCAAGCGACTCATCTCGACGATCCCTCGCTTCTCCGGACCGTCGACGGCCGTGGACTGTACGCGTTGCCGGGCTTGATCGACATCGGGGGGCATTTGGAATGGAACAGCAACGAAGAGGCCATGCTTCGCGTTCTCCTCGCCAATGGAGTGACCGCCATTCTCGAGGCGGGCAATTCTTCTCCACAAGTCTATCGGCTCCGGCGGGATTCGTTGGCGACGGATTTTCTCGGCCCGCGAATGGAAGTGTGCGGCCCCATCATCACCGGCTCTCCCGCGGCCAAGCCGGGAATGACCGCCGTCTCGACGAGCTGGGAAGTGAAGGAAGCCGTTCGCGCGCGCGCCGCGGCGGGCGCGAAGTTCGTGATGATGGATGCGCAACTTCCCCCGGCGCTCGCCTACGATGTCATTCAAGAAGCTCAGCGGCATGGCATGCGTGTTCCGGGGCATTTGGGTCGAACGAACGCGCTCGAAGCCACGGCCTTCGGCGTTAACATCATCGCCTCTTTGTCCGGAGTTCCGGATTCCGCGGTCCCCGATCCTGAGACTCCTCGCTCGTGGCACGCGCTCGGTTTCTCGCGAGGTTGGCAAGCCTCCAACGCGGCGTGGCCGCAGGCCGATCCGCATCAACTCCAGGAACTCATTCGACACATGGTCGCCAATCACGTTTGCCTTTCGCCAACGCTCTGGTTTCAAAAAGTATTCACGACTTTGAATGAGGAGACTCCGGAGAAGAAAGATGCCATCCGATTTTCATTCGCGCCTCAATCGATTCTGAACGGCTGGCGAAATTTCGCGACCGGCGCCGGCGATCCCGCCATCTATAAAACTGCCTGGCCTTACGAAAAGAGATTTGTGAAATCCTTCTTCGACGCGGGAGGCTGCCTCGTCGCCGGAACAGACACGCCCAATCCGTTTGTGCCGCCGGGCTTCGGAATGCACCTGGAAATGGAGACGCTCGCGGAGGCCGGTATTCCGCCGCTGGAGGTGATCAAGGCCGCCACCGTCTATGCCAGCCGCGCTTTAGGTCATGAAGAGGATTACGGATCGATCGACATTGGGAATCGTGCTGACTTTGTGTTAGTCGATGGAAATCCTTTGGAAGATCTGCGAAACGTCCGGGACATTCGCGCCGTGTTTCGAAGCGGACGCCCTTATAATCCCCGACAACTCGTCGCGGAATTGCCGGAAAATTGAATCGCATTCCATTGCCTGCGTTGCTCATCACTCTCTCTGAAAAATCCAAGACAACCGCCCACGATGCTCCGCCGCGGCCCCGATAAATCGGGGCTGGCCGGCAATTCCCTTGAGTTGCGGCCGTCGGCTGCTTTGTGCCTCCTATGTCTCCACTCCGTGATTAAAGTCACGGCGGCTCGTTGCATTAACCCGTAATTTGAAATAGAATGAAAAATCATTGGACCCCGGAAAAAACCGTTCCGAGCGTTCGAATATCACGAATGAGGGAAGACTGTTCCCGGGAGCGATCATGTCTGAGCAAGCGGCTCGTGTAACTGAATCATCGGTCTTGGAGGCCCTCCGGTCGATCAAAGATCCGGATCTCCATCGAGATATTGTCAGTCTTGGATTTGTCCAGGACATCAAAATTTGTGAAGGTCAAGTCGCCTTCAAAATCGTGCTGACGACTCCAGCCTGTCCGGTGCGCGACAAGATGCGAGACGAAGCTCGCGCCGTGGTTTCAGCGCTGCCCGGAGTCAGCCAAGTCAACGTTCAAATGGATGCCAAGGTGGTTTCAACTCAAGGCATTCCCGAGAAACAACCTATTCCCGGAATTCGAAACATCTTGGTGGTGGGCAGCGGCAAAGGCGGAGTCGGCAAATCCACTGTCACCGCCAACCTCGCGATTGCCCTGGCCAACATGGGCGCGCGCGTCGGCTTGATGGACGGCGACATTTACGGTCCCAACATCCCTCTCATGCTGGGAATCACCGAACAGCCAACGGTGCTTCACGAACGCGTCCTGCCGGTCATCAAGCATGGATTGAAAGTCATTTCGATGGGCTTCTTCAATCGTGGCGACACGCCGGTCATTTGGCGCGGACCCATGCTCCATAGCGCCGTGCAGCAGTTTTTGAAACAGGTGAATTGGGGCGAGCTGGATTATCTTCTCGTCGATCTGCCTCCGGGAACCGGCGACGTGCAGCTCACGCTGGTGCAGTCCGTGCCGCTCACCGGGGCCGTGGTCGTTTCAACGCCGCAGGACGTGGCGCTGCAAGATGCCCGCAAGGCCATCATGATGTTCAAACAGATGAAGGTCGATGTGCTCGGCATCATCGAGAACATGAGTTACTTCCTTTGCCCGCATTGCCATGAACGAAGCGACATTTTTTCGCACGGAGGCGCCAAGAAGGCCGGCGAACGGTTTGAGGTTCCCTTCCTCGGCGAAATCCCGTTGGATATCGCCATCCGTGAAGGAGGCGACCGGGGAACTCCGATCGCCGTGGCACAACCGGACTCCGAGCTTTCGAAAATTTTTACTTCCGTCGCGGAACAGTTGGCTGCTCAAATCAGCATCTCCAACTTCAAGCAAGCAGCCACTCCCGTGAACGCGTAATTCGTCACCGACGATGAAGTTCTCCGTTTGAATCCGTCGACACCGTGCGCGTCAGGACTCGCAGGGTGGCCGCCCTGGCGTTGTGAGTTGAGAAGCGTACGACGGCTTCTCCTTCCGCCGCGCGCGATTGCAGATAAAAGGTCGCACCGTTTCGGCCCATCCACACGTCTTGCGTCGGATAAACCTTAACGAACTCCGCGCCCTGAATGACCGTCGCGCGAATGCGAGGATGAGGGAAAAACAATCGTCGCGAAAAAGGCATCTTGACTTGAACGCGAATCTCTCGCCGTGAAGTCCCGCCGGCGGGGAGATCGACTCGCGAAGGATCGACGATCACTTGAGAAGGAAGCAGGAAGGATATTCCGAGCAGTCCGATGAGGATCAGGTAAATGCTGGCAAAGAGTTTTCTGCGCATGACGACAAATGGGCTTCTCTTACGCCGCGCGTTTGACCATCACCGGTGATCATCCGTGTCGGGCTTTAGGCTTGAGAAAATCGACGAACTCGAACATCACAAACGCTTCCACGCAGAACGGCGGAAATCCCAGAAAGCCGATCACCGGCATTTCGAAAATTTTGTAGTTCTGCATAATCGGGAAGATGTACACCCATCGCGCCAGCGCCCAGTAATTCCAAAACTCCCACAGGAAGCCGCAGACGAGGCCGGACAACAGCATGGCGTACGTCGCTCCCCATTGTCCGTTGATCCATTCGCGCCACAGAGAGCGATTCTTCGTCCAGAGGTTGATCGGATCCAACGCGAAAATGAATCCCAGCCACACCATGCCAAACAAGTAACCGGCCAGCGGCTGCGGCGTGACCACGGGAATCACCAGCAGCAGGCATCCGATGATCACGCTGCCGATCAGCCATCGCGTCGATGGCTTCTTGCCGCCATCAACCGCCGCGACTTTAAAGATCTTCAACGCCAGCAGCAGATCCGTGGTTTCAAATAGGGCCGGCCAGATTGTCGCGAAGGCCCATGCAAATCCGAGATATCGATC
>CAZIDA010000304.1:3001-4788 GCA_964537865.1 uncultured Acidobacteriota bacterium | reverse complement strand
AGGGTTGTCCGCCCGCTCTCGCTTGCGTCCGCCGGATTTTTGGAGGATGGGCGGACTACCCTGGGTACCGAATCGTCACCAACGGCCCAACCCGCCGCGGCGGGTTGTGTCAAACGACCGCACCTATTTTCGGAGCAGTCCCCTTCTCCTGTCCTCCCAGCCTATTCCTTCATCAGGTGAGTCGTCATCAACTGAGCCTTCCACATTGACACTCGTGTTAGAATATGCCGTTTTCTTTTCCATGAATTGCATGACCAAGCATCCAGGCTGACGAACATCAGCGCTTCTCCTTAATCGGACTCCGGGAAATTTTTCAAATTCCATTACTGAAGAGTCTCCCCCCGCAATTTTGTTTGGCTGAAATAATCGCAACAGCAGGAATGATCCTGAAGAAGATTTGAATCTTTCAACTCCCGGCTTCGCCGATTGGACCGAGGTGTTCGATGAACGATCAATCGAAATTCACAGGCCGATCCCGCTGGGGGCGGCCGTTACTCGCGCTTTTCGCTTTCCTCGCGTTAATAGCGGCCTCCGCAAATTTCTGGGCGCAAGATCAAGCTTCCTCCCCCGACACCCTGCATGAGAACGTTCATGCGCGAGAGCAGTGGTTTCTCTTCCAAAGGACGTATCCTTTTCCGACGCTTCCTCCCGACGCGCGATTCAAAGTCTGGCGCGCGCTTCAAGAAAGCCTGAAGAGCGGACGCGCCGCGGCGACGCCTGCCTGGCAACTCATTGGACCGACTTCCACCTCCACCGCCTATCCCAAGCTCGGCCTGGAAAGCGGCCGTATCAACACCATCGCAGTTTCACCGGGGAATACTCAAATCGTGTTGGTGGGAAGCGCCGAAGGCGGCATCTGGCGCTCGGCGGACGGCGGCTCGACTTTTGTCCCGGTGTCCGACAATCAAGTGGACCTGGCGGTCGGCTCCATCGCGTTCGCTTCCAGCAATCCAAACATTGTTTACGCCGGCATGGGCGATCCTTATGGCTACGTGGGGACCGGAGTTTTGAAATCCACGGACGCCGGACAAACTTGGAATCGAATCAGCAACGACACTCTGCCGGCCCCCGGACAGATTACCAACGTGCTCGTCGATCCTTCCAATCCCAATCACGTTTACGTGGCCCAGTTGGCTCAACAGGTGAATGGAACATATTCTGTCGGAGGATTCTACGTGTCGAGCGACGGCGGTGTGAATTGGACGCTGACGCTGGCGGGCTTGCCGAGAGATCTGGTCTTCAGTCCGACAAATTCTCAAACGTTGTACCTCGCCATGCAGTGGGTGAATCAAGGCAGCGGCCAGCCAGCGGGACTGTATCAATCAACGGACGGTGGACAAACTTGGACGTTGCTCGAAGCGACGCCTTACGACTCCGGTGGAACTCAAAGCATTCACGTAGCGGTTTCTCCGGCCGGCCCGCAAATGATTTTCATTTGGGAAGGCGGGACGATCAACGGCGCTTTCGATGCCCGTCTCGTCGTCAGTCTCGACGGCGGGAAGACCTGGACCAGCAAAGGGTCCGGCGGCGTCGACACCGGACAATTCGACTATAACGACTACCTGCAAGTCGATCCCCAGAACCCCAACGTCATTTATATCGGATCGCGAGACGTGTGGAAGAGTACCGATGGAGGCGCGACGTGGACCAACTTGACGCGCGACTTCACGGGGAGCGGCTCGTCGCATTTCACTCCCAACCTGGCCTCTGCCCACGCCGACCAGCACGCGCTCGCCTTCTCACCTGGAAATTCATCGGACTTCTACATCGGCAATGACGGCGGGCTG
>CAZIDA010000304.1:0-2901 GCA_964537865.1 uncultured Acidobacteriota bacterium | reverse complement strand
GGCGGAAACACTTTTCAAAATGAGAACGGCACGCTCACGCTCACCCAGTTTTATCGGCTTCAGGCGCATCCCAGCAACACCACCTTCATCTTTGGCGGAGCCCAAGACAACGGCGCGCAGCAACGGACCGATCCTTCCAATGTGTGGAAGGAAATCATCACCGGGGACGGCGGGCCGCTGGTCACCGGCCATTCCGATCCCAGCCTGCTTTTCGCCGCCGTGGACCGCGATGTGATCCGATTCACGAATTTCGGCGCGGATCTGGACGCCGACGTCGGCCCGGCCACCGCGTTTGGCGAGTCGACCTCCAATCCGCGAATCAATTTTATTCCTCCGTTCACCGGTGACGAAGTCGACGACAAGCTGTTTTACGGCTCCTGGAAGCTGTTCGTCAGCACGGATGAAGGCAACACCTGGAACGCCCCGGGAGGCGGCCTCGATCTCACCAAGGGCGGCGGCGACACGCTCAGCGTGATCGCGGTGTCTTCGTCTAATCCCAGCATTATTTACACCGGATCGACGCAAGGCCGCGCCATGGTCAGCACCAATAGCGGCGTGGCCTGGACCGACATCACCGCCGGACTTCCCAATCGCTCCATCACCTCCATCAAGATCGATCCGACAAATCCCGCCACCGCTTATTTGAGCGTGTCGGGATTTGGATCCGGACACGTTTTCAAAACCACCAACATGGGCGCCAGTTGGACCGATCTGAGCGGGAATCTCCCGGACATTCCGACGAGCGCGTTGCTCATCGATCCGCTCAATCCGAGCATCCTTTACGCGGGAACGGACGTGGGCGTTTTTCAGTCCTCGTCCAGCAGCGGCAATTGGCAACTCTTCAATACCGGAATGCCGCCCGTGGTGATCGATGATTTTACATCGCGATCCGATGGATTGATGGTGGCCGCCACGTTTGGACGCGGCGCCTACGAGATGCAAAGCACCGGAGGAAGCGGCTCCTCCAACACTCAAGACTTGGTTTCGGTTCCCGGAAGCGGCGCCATCACCGCGCTCACCGCCAGCAGCGCCGGCGCGCTTCAAGCCGGCTACGCCGTGTTGAGCGTGAATTCCGGAAGCGCGCCTTACGCCACCGCCGTGTTCAGCCTGATGCAGAACGGCGTCGTTGTCAGCGAGGCCGGCGTGCCGGCGTCTCCGCCCACCACCAGCGCCGGACTCTTCGTGGATTATCGAAACAACGCGCCGGCGAAGTCCGGCCATTTGCAATCAGGAACCCTCTCGGTGGATACGGGAGTGGCCATCGTCAATCGCGGCAGCGCACAAGCCAATCTCACTTTCACGTTGCGCGACATGGAAGGCCGAATGGTCGGCGCCACGGGTCATGGCTCGCTCGCGCCTGGCGCTCACGTCGCCAAATTTCTTGAACGCCTCGTTGATATCGCCCCGGACTTTGTCATTCCCGCGAATTTTCCGACGGCCATTCAGTTCGGCTCTCTCGAAATCAACAGTGATCAACCCATCTCCGTGCTGGCGTTGCGCCTCACCGTGAATCAGCGCGGAGAAACATTGATCACGAGCACTCCGACGGTCGATTTCACACAGCCTCCTTCCTTCTCGCCGTTATACTTTCCGCAGCTCGCCGATGGCGTCGGCTACAAGACGACGATCGTTTTGATCAACACGTCTTCCACCAACACCGAGACCGGCAAGGTTTTGCTCTTCGACAACAACGGCGCGGCGCTCAGCGTTCATACGACTACCGGCCAACCGGCCAACTCAAATTTTCCTTATTCCATGGCGCCCGGCGAGGTGTTCCTGCTTCAGACGGACGGCGCCGGCATTCCCGGCAGCGCCAGTCCTAAAGTGGGCGCTGTTCAAGTGATTCCCAGCGGAGGAACGCCCGCGCCGGTGGGCGCCGGAATTTTCGGATACTCGCCGGCGGGGACGGAGGTCACGGAATCGGGCGTGCCTTCGGCGCTGACCACGACGCACGCGCGAATCTATGTGGATCAATCTGGCGGTCACACCACCGGCTTGGCCCTCGAAAATCCCACCGCCGCCCCGCTGACCGTGAACGTTAGCGCGTTCCAGTTGGATGGCGTGACTCCGGCGGGCACAAGTCTGGGTCCAGTCGAACTTCCCGGCAACGGACACATCTCAGCGTTCGTGAATTCTTTCGTCGGAAATCTTCCCAACAATTTCACCGGTGTTTTGGACATCAGATCGTCGTCGCCGTTCGCGCCGCTCACTTTGCGCGGCCTCTACAACGCCCGCAACGATTTTCTGTTGACGACGCTGCCGACGGCGGATTTCACGCGACCGGCGCCCAGCCCCATCGTGTTTCCACAGATCGCGGACGGCAATGGCGGAGGAATCTACCGCACGCAATTCATTTTTCTGAGCACCGGGGGAAGTGAATCCACCACGCTCAGCTTTTTCGGCGATACCGGATCGCCGCTGGCAGTTGGAAAATCGGGAAAGTGAGGGATCAGTCGCTCACACGCCGATGCATCGAGGCGCCCAAGGACATGAAATCGATCCTATTCATTTGAACCGACTGCAACCTCGTTTCCGAAAGAATCTGGCTCTGTCTTTCGCCCCTCCGGGGCTCCATGGATACGACGCCGGATTCCGGGGGCTTACGCCCCCGGCTACTTAATGCCGTCCCTTCGGGACTGTTTTCGGGGCAGTCGCTCATGCCCCGACGCGTCGGGGCGCCCAAGGGCATGAAAATGATGTGGTAGCCGGGATGCTCTGTTTTGTGGAGCATCCCGGAGCTCCGGGATTCGCCAGAAATCGGGCGAATCCCGGCTACCCAAACATCCACGACGGCTGTTTTCGGGGCAGGTTGTCACAAGCTGGAAGCCTGTGTCACCCTATTTTCGGCGCTTTGCGCAAAACACCATCCGGCAGTTGTGTCCAGCGAGCAAAGACCTTTAG
>CAZIDA010000303.1:0-4794 GCA_964537865.1 uncultured Acidobacteriota bacterium | reverse complement strand
CTACAAAACGGCCGGGGCTACCCAAGCGCCGGCCGCGGCGGGGGCCGGGGAGGTTCCTCGAATGTTGGCAAAAGCCCCCGGCGTGAAAAACCGCCGGGGCTACCAAAGCGAAATTCGCGCATCACAACGAAGATCTTGCCAGCTTGCTTCACAAAGCAATCATTGAAGGAAGAAAGTCATGAAAGAAATTATCCTCCATGAAGTCGGTTTGCGTGACGGGCTGCAGGTGGAAGAGCGGACCGTCCCGACGGAAGAGAAGATCGCTTGGATCGAAACCTTGATGGAGTCGGGAATCGACATCATTCAACTCGGTTCCTTCGTCCATCCCGAGAAGATGCCGCAGATGGCCGACACGGACCGATTGTTCTCCTATTTTTCCGAAGCCGGAGAAAAGAAATCGCCGGTCATTTTGTCGGGCTTGGTGCTGAACGAAAAAGGCCTGGAGCGCGGAATGAAATGCGGCGTGGAGCAATTCTGCATGGGCGTCTCCGCCAGCGACACGCATAGCCGCAAGAACACCGGCATGAGCGCGCGCAAGGCGCTGGAGCGAATCCTCGCGATGGGCCGCCAAGCCATGGACGCGAACAAAGCGGTCCAGGTGTCGGTGCAGTCCGCTTTTGGATGCGGCTTTGAGGGCGAAATCCCCGAGCAGCGCGTTCTCGACATCGTCAAACGATTTCTCGATGCCGGACTGCGAACCATCAGCTTGGCCGATACCGCCGGTCATGCCCAGCCGGAACAAGTGGAGCGATTGTTCGGCGCGGTGCTCAACCTCGATCCCGACATCGAATGCGCCTGCCATTTTCACGACACCTACGGCCTCGGCTTGGTGAATTCCTACGCGGCGCTGAAGGCCGGCGTGAAGTATTTTGAATCCGCCGTCGCCGGCCTGGGCGGATGTCCGTTCACGGCGGTGGCCGGAGGAAACCTCTGCACTGAAGATTGGGTTCATCTGCTCCATCGCATCGGATTACGACAGGATGTGCGCCTGGAGGCGCTGATACAAATCGCTCAGCGCGCCGCCGATTTCTTTCAGCGCGAAATGCCCGGGAAGATTTATCGCACCGGCCCGATTCCGTCACCGCAAATGGCTTCGCTGAAGTAGATTCATGCCAAGGAGTCAGCACTTATGAAGATTTTATCCGGGGTTCGCGTCTTGGACTTGACGAACGTTCTGGCCGGGCCCTTCGCCACGGTGCACCTGGCATTGCTGGGTGCTGAGGTCATCAAGATCGAGCATCCCGCTGGAGGCGACCTGGCGCGGAAACTCGGCAATGTTCCGACGCTCAACAAGAAATTGATGGGCACCAGCTTTCTCGCTCAGAATGCCAACAAGAAGTCGATCACTTTGAATCTCAAAGAGGAGCCGGCGCGCCGGATTTTCAAACAACTCATCGAAACCACCGACATCGTGGTGGAGAATTTTCGGCCCGGAGTGATGGAGCGCCTGGGGCTCGGCTACTCCGCCCTCCGTGAGATCAATCCGCAGCTCATTTACTGCGCCATCTCCGGCTTTGGTCAAACGGGTCCCGACGCCTTCAAGCCCGCCTACGACCAGATCATCCAAGGCCTCAGCGGCGTCATGGCCATCAACGGCGACGAGCGATTGAATCCGTTGCGATGCGGTTTTCCGGTGTGTGACACGGTGGGTGGACTGAACGCCGCCTTTGCCATCATGGCCGCCCTCTTTCATCGCAAGCGCTCAGCCGAAGGACAATTCATCGACGTGGCGCTGCTCGATTCCATCATGCCGCTGCTCGGTTGGGTGGCCGCGAACCTTCTGATTGGCGGACAACAACCGACGCCCATGGGCAACGACAACTTCACCGCCGCCCCGTCCGGCACATTCAAAACCAAAGACGGATACATTAACATCGCTGCCAATCAACAGGATCAGTGGGAAGCGCTCACGGAGGTCTTGGGTCTTCCGGAACTGAAATCCGATGCACGATTTCAGGAGCGCGACACACGCAAGAAGAATCGCCACGCCTTGACGCCGTTGCTCGAAGCCAAGCTGACGCAGGAGTGTACGCGCTACTGGGTCGAGCGATTGAACCGGGCGGGCATTCCCTCCGGAGAAATTTTGAGTTTGGAAGAGGCGCTCAATTCGCCTCAAGTGGAACATCGCCAAACTATCAAGAGTGTTCAGGAGAAGGAACTCGGCGAGTTGAAGCTGTTCAACCTCACCGCAAAATTTGAAAAGACGCCGGGCGATATTTGCAGCCCTCCGCCACGGCTCTCGCAGCACACCGAAGCGATCCTTCTTGGGCTTGGATATTCTGAGGAAGAGGTGCGGGAGTTCAAAGAAAAAGGAGTGGTTTAGGTGCGGCGATAGTCGCGGAAAATCTGCGATTTCAATTCGTCGCCGCCCGGAAGAATAGCTTCATCTTCCATCCGCCGTGAAAGCTGGTTTCACCGGATATTTTCAGTTTCTTTCATAACACATCGCATGACGAGGAGAAAATCTATGGGTATGACCGTGGTTCAAAAAATTCTGGCGCGCGCCACCGGTCGCAAGGCCGTCGCCGTCGGGGACGTGGTTGAGCCGGCCGTCGATCTTGCCATGTCTCATGAGAACGCAGCGCTGGTCATCAATCAGTTTCTGGAGATCTACAAGGACACCGGGATTCCTGCGCGCGTGTGGGACGCTTCCAAGATCGCCATCATTTTCGATCATCGCGTTCCGGCCGAGAGCGCCAAGACCGCCAGCAATCAGAAGAAGATCCGGGAATTCGTGGAGCAACAAGGCATCACCAAGTTTCACGACCTGCGCGGCAATCAGGGCGGCATCTGTCATCAGATTCTTCCGGAAAACGGTTACGTGCGGCCGGGGGCGGTGGTGGTCGGAACCGACAGTCACACCACCAGTCACGGCGCGCTAGGCGCCTTTGCGTTCGGCGTCGGCGCCACCGAAATGGCGAGCATCTGGACGCTGGGCAACGTCCTTAACGTGGAAGTTCCAGCGACGATCAAGGTGGTCGTCCATGGGGAGTTCGGTCCGTTCGTCTCGCCGAAGGATTTGATCCTGCATCTGATTGGAAAAATCTCCGCGGAAGGCGCCAACTTCAAAGTGATCGAATTCCACGGCCCCACGATTCAAAAGATGTCCACGTCCGGTCGCTTGGTGCTCTGCAACATGTCGGTGGAGGCCGGCGCCACTTCAGGAATTGTGCCGGCGGATCAGGAGACCCTTCGCTATCTGCGCCAGGAAGCCAACGTCAAAGAAGAGATTCCGGTGGTCCTGCCCGATCGCGACGCCGACTATGATGAGGTCGTTGAAATCGACGCGGCGCGATTGAAGCCGCAAATCGCGTGCCCGCACACGGTCGACAACGTGAAGTCGGTGACGGAGGTGAAAGGGACTCGCGTGCAGCAAGTGGTCATCGGCTCGTGCACCAATGGCCGCCTGGAAGATTTGGCGGTAGCCGCGAAAATTCTAAAAGGCCGGGAAATCGCGCGTAGCGTTCGCATGCTCATCTTTCCGGCTTCTTGGAAGATTTACCGGGAATCGCTGGCGCGCGGCTATCTGGCGGATTTGATCGACGCCGGCGCCGTCGTCATGAACCCCGGATGCGGTTGCTGCCTGGGCGTGCATCAGGGCGCTTTGGCCGACGGCGACATCGCGCTCTCGACCACGAACCGAAATTTTTTGGGACGGATGGGAAATCCGAAATCGGAAGTCTATCTTTGCTCGCCGGCCGTAGCCGCCGCCAGCGCGCTCACCGGGGAGATTACCGATCCCAGTCAAGGAGCTTTCTAAAATGACGACAACCAAGAACACTTCTTTCATGGGCATGGTGGTATTGAAATTGAACGACGACATTTCCACCGACGTGATCTATCCGGGGCGGTTCATGGCCACGGTGTTGCCGAGCGAAACGCCGCAATTCGCTTTCGCTGATCTTCCGGAATTCAGCGCCCGCCTCAAGAAAAAGGAGATTCCTCCGCACAGCATCATCGTCGCGGGAAACAATTTCGGCTGCGGATCTTCCCGCGAACAGGCGGCCTCGACCTTGAAAGGTCATGAGTTGGTGATCGTGGCGAAGGGATTTGCCCGGATTTTTTTGCAGAACGCCATCAATTTGGGCTTGCGGATCGTGGTGTGTCCCGCAATCGAAGTATCGGAAGGCGATGAATTGGAGATTGTCAACGGCCGCATCGTGAATCGATCGACGCTGAAGAGTTATGCCACCGTCCCTCTTCCCGCGACGCGTCAAGCCATCATCGATGTCGGCGGATTGATTCCCTATACACGGAAGAGATTGTTGGAGAACGCCTCCAAGGCTTGACGAGGCCGGCGGTCAAGCAGAGGCTTTGGTAGCCACCATCCCCCGCGGTTGGGGCGATCGTGGGCTTCTTCTCGATTCGCCGGAAGAGCCCATGCCGCCGCGACTGCCCCCGGTTATGCGCCGGCGTATCGACGCAACTCCGCTTCATCGTAATCACAGATCAGGTGTTCCGGATCCTTCTTCTCGAACGCTTCCTGATTCAACCACACGCGCATGCGCCCACGCTCCGATTCGCAAACGATCTTATCGCCATACACATACCGTCCGGTCAACTGACCGAAATCGTTGAACACTTGAAACGGGATCAGATGTTGAATCTCTTTGAACGAAATGACCATGGAAGCTCCACTCCCCGAATGGATCCGGCTTGGAGAAAAAGATCGGCGCCTTGTCGAGTCCAAGACCCGATTTCTCAAAGCCCGGTTTTCCTTCTTTGAGAAAATCCGAGCGCTTCGACCGTTTGAGATGGGAAGACTGTCAACCAACGCCTCCAAAAGCACAATAC
>CAZIDA010000302.1:0-4803 GCA_964537865.1 uncultured Acidobacteriota bacterium | reverse complement strand
AATATGACTCTCTATGCTCATACGTGACGTTGAAAATGTCCAAACTCCAGGGCCCGAAGGGCCGGAATATCTGTAGCCCCGTCCGCCGCTCCGCGTTCTTTGCGGAGCAAGGGCGGGGTACGGTGACGGATTGGTTGGTCAAGCCCCGTTAGGGGCGACAGAGGCTTATTTTCGGGGCAGGCAAGAGTGCCTGCCCACTACAGAGCTAGTTTTTTTATCCCTCTTGACTTTCTCCTTTTGTTCGCCTACACTGTTTTCGAGCTGCGATGGGGCGAGCGGGTTCCGTCTCCGCCGTTGCGAGAGCAGGTGACCCCATCGGCTCGAACGAAATGCAGACGCGACAACGTCTCGTCTTGGAAAGGAAGTTTTTATGAACCAACTGCAAAAGTCTTCCGCCCCGTCGGCGACAGTTCCCTTTCACAGTCCCGGCCTCGTGTCGGCTCAACGCGCGACCAAGCAGTCTCCCCGCTCGTCGACTTTGATGACGCCCCGATTTTCGCTGGGGCAGTTGTATGTGGCCTGGGAGTCGCTCAAACAGCAAGGCGGAACTTATTTGATTTACGGGGAGCCGTACGTGCTGGAGCTGGCGCAAAAAATGTTGTCGCGTCCCTTGCTGGCGCGAACGCCGGTGGTGATCGTCGATGGGAACAATTCTTTCAACCTGTATCTGTACACGCGCATGGCGCAGTATTTTGCGCGCCGTCCCGAAGAATTTTTGCAACGCATCAAAATTTCGCGGGCCTTCACATGCCATCAAATGATTTCTCTCATCGAGCGCGTGGAGAAAGCGGCGGAAAAATATCAAACGCCGCTGGTGTTGGCGCTGGATCCGTTGGCGACGTTCTACGATGAAAACGTGCCGCTCTACGAGGCCAACAAACTCTTCAAACAACTGGAGCGGACGCTGCGCGACTTGGCGCATCGGGGATTGAAAGTCTTGATGGCCTGTTCCGAGCCGCCGCTCAAGCAACGGCCGCATTACCTCGAAGCCTTGCAAAACCTCGCCATCTTTCGTTTGAGCTGCCGGCGTTCCGGCGCCAACGATCTGACGTTGCGCCTGGAGCGGCCGGAGGAATTCAAGCAGACCTGGACTCTGACTTCCACCACGGTGACGCCCACGCCCTATTCGCGCCAGTTGAGTTTGTTTCAATAAGGACCGGAACGGCGATTGTGAAAACCAGGAATCTTGGGATCGATGGCAGGCCATTATGGGACGCACCGTCATTACTTCCACTCAACTTCTTCAAAAATTGCAGGACGACGACTGGGCCAAATTCCGCCGCGCTCTGCGCCAAGAAGATCAGAAAGCCTTGGATGAATTGTTTGCTTTGGCAAAATTTCATACCGCGCCGTTGGCCTACGCTTCGGCGCCGGCGCCGATGGACGCCGTGCTGCTGGCCATGCTGTTGGAATTGTTGAAGCGAATTCGCGCCTTGGAAGCGGAGCGCAGCCGACGATGGACGGAAGGCGTTGTGCCGGAGATGTAGCAAAAAGACCGTGGATGCATGGGTAGCCGGGATTCGCCCGGTTTTTGGCGAATCCCGGACTTCACTGCTTCATGCCCCCGGGTGATCACCGCGGCAATCATGAAGAACGGGTGGAAAATACTGATGAGGTTCTTGCTGAAAAAGCAAAATTCCAAGTTTCAAATGCCAAATTCCAAACAAGGATCAAAATCCAAATACCAAAACAAAGCGCGCTCCTGTCGGGTCGCCCGCTATCTTCACAGCGATCCTGCTTGGAATTTGGCATTTGGCCATTGTAGTTTTATTTCAGCGCACCAATCCTCGTAATACGACCCATGAAAAGTTCTTCCGCGGAGGACGGCCACCAATTTTATGATCGCGAACGGCTGGATTTTTGATGTCTATCCCACGCCCCAAGGCCTGACGGTTTGGCTCGTCGACCCCAACGGGCGATCCTTGAAATTCTTGCAGCCCTTTCATCCTTCCTTTTTTCTGCGCGGCCCGGAAAGCGCCCTGCGAAACGCGCTGCGATGGATCAAACGACAAAGCAAGGACGCTCGGTTTCAGCGCG
This sequence comes from uncultured Acidobacteriota bacterium, assembly GCA_964537865.1. Taxonomy (GTDB): domain Bacteria; phylum Acidobacteriota; class Terriglobia; order JAIQFV01; family JAIQFV01; genus CAZIDA01. The sequence goes on along the minus strand of CAZIDA010000302.1, from coordinate 2,766 downwards.
CCGAGAAGCGGGATTTTTATTCCAACGCCTGGGTTCCGGTGGTCGCGGTGCGAGTGAACAATCCTCTCCATTATCCTCCGTTGACGCAGGCGTTTTTGCGGCAGAGCAGCGCGCTCGCGCCGCGTCCCGATGTGGATTTCACCGGGCTGGAAATTTTCAATTGCGATATTCCCCTGCCCCAACTGTTTTTTTATGAAACCGGTCTGTTCCCGCTGGCGCGTGTGGAGTTGGAGGCGGCGGTGGAGCCCGAGGCGCCTGCCGGGACGCCACCGACCGTCCTCCGGTTCAACCTGCTCGATTCGCCGCGCGATTGCGATTACGCGCTGCCGCCGCTGCGCGTCGTGCAACTCAAACTGGAAGATTGTCCGTACGATCCCGCGCATGGCGGAAGAAAAAATCTGGTCGCGCGCGTGGAAGACCGGGAAATTGTTTTCGACGGCGAGCGACTGATCACGCATTTCAACAAGCTGATGGAACGCGTCGATCCGCATCTCCTGCTCACCGATTGGGGCGACTCCTACATTCTGCCGCGCCTGCGCCGTCTCGCCCGCCGCGAGCGCGCGCCGCTGAAGCTGGATCGTCCGGGCGAAATTTCCGCCCGCGTTCAAAAAGAGCGCAGCTATTTCAGCTACGGCCGGATCATTCACGTGGATCCAATTCACACGCTGCGCGGACGCTGGCACATCGATCGCCGCAACTCTTTCATCGCGCACGAGAGCGGCTTGGAAGGATTGTTCGAGCTGGCGCGGCTGTCCAAGATTCCGGTGCAACGGCTGGCGCGCCTTTCCACCGGTACCTGCATTTCTTCCATGCAGGTGGAAGTTGCGATTCGCGAAAATTACCTGGTGCCTTACCGCAAACACGTGGCGGAAGATTTCAAAGACGGTCTGGAACTGCTGACCGTCGACAAAGGCGGATTGACCTATTCGCCCATTCTGGGATTTCACGATCACGTGGCCGAACTCGATTTCGCGTCGATGTATCCCACGCTGATGCGCGATCACAATCTCAGTCCGGAGACGATTAATTGCTCCTGTTGCCCCGACGCGCCGCGCGTTCCGGAAACCGGCTATCGAGTTTGTCGGCGGCGGCGAGGGCTGGTGCCCATGGCCCTCGAAATCATTTTGGAAAAGCGCGCCGTCTACAAACGGAAAAAACGAGCGGCGCTCACGCGCGGCGAATTTGAGATCAACGACCGGCGGCAGAACGCGTTGAAATGGGTGTTGGTGACTTGTTTCGGCTACCTCGGCTACAAGAACGCCCGCTTCGGCCGCATCGAAGCGCACGAGAGCACCACCGCGTTCGGGCGCGAAATTTTACTGCAAGCCAAAGAAGTGGCGGAACAAGCCGGCTACGAGATGCTGCATGCGCTCACCGACGCGCTGTGGGTGCGCAAGCCGGGCGCGACGCCGGAAGATTTCGAACGGCTGGCGCAGGCGATCAGCGAACGGGCGCGAATTCCCATCGCCTTGGACGGCCTCTATCGCTGGATCGCGTTTCTGCCGTCGCGGCGCAACGAACAGGTGAGCGTGCCGAATCGCTATTTCGGTTTGTTCGAGTCGGGCGAATTAAAAATCCGTGGAATCGAGCTGCGGCGCTCCGACGCTCCGCTGTTCATCAAACAATTTCAGGCGCAGGCGTTGGAGCATTGGTCGGCGTGCCGTTCCGCCGCGGAATGTCGCGCTCAGGTTCCTGAAATCCTGAAAGACTTGGAAGCTTGGCTGAGCGAATTGTGGAATGGCCGGATCGAGCTGGAACAACTCGCCCTTCCGCTTCGCATCAGCCGCGATCCGCTCGAATACCGGGTCGCTTCCATCACCGCCATCGTCAGCCAGGAGTTGGTGGCGCGCGGCGTGGCGCTCAGCCCCGGCGAACGCATTCATTGCATCATCACCGACGCCGACGCCAAACTCCCCAGCGACCGCGCCAAAGCGCTCGCGCGCTTCGACGGCGCCAACACCTATGACCGGGAAAAATACGAGGAGTTTCTTCTGAAGGCGGCGGAGAGCCTGCTCATCCATTTCGGATGGAACTTTGAAAAGCTGAAGAAGCGTTTTTCCAAAGCGACGCCGGCGTCTCGGCAAAACTCCGCGCCGAAAATGTTGCCCCTGTCGCTTCGTCACGACGTGGGCACAGAGAGCCCCAGGCGCTGCATCAGCAGTTTGAACATGGACTGATCGTCGGGATTGTTCAGCACCAACTGCGCCAACTGACGCGGGTCACGCGTGTATTGAAGCACGAACGGAAGGATTCGATCCAACGGCAAAACGTTGGCCATGGATCGGGCGCGCGCAATTTTCAGGATGCCTTCGTCGATCTTTCCATCGCGCAGCAGAGCCAGACCATAATAATAAAAGAGCTCATAGCTCGATTGATCGAGCGAAACGGCCTGATAAAAATCGCGCTCCGCTTGAGCCGGATCGTTCAATTCATCCAACAAGCGCGCGCGCATCCCCCAATATTCGCCGCAGCCCGGCGCCAAATCGATGGCGTCACGAATGGCGCCCAATCCTTCACGTCTCAAATCCGCCGCTTCGATCAAGTTGTGCGTCGGCTTGCCGGCCTCCAGATCAAAAGCCACGGCCTTCTCATAACTCCATTCACTCGCCAGGGGGAAGAAGAAGCGCGGCTTTTGAAAGAAGCGCGTGTAATCCTGAGAGGAAGCAGCGGTGGTCGCCACGCGGCCCCACCGGTACAGGACGCGCCGCGTTTGAAACGAATAAAAGGAAACTACCAGGAACAGCGCCGAAAGCGACCCCACCGTCA
>CAZIDA010000301.1:0-4833 GCA_964537865.1 uncultured Acidobacteriota bacterium | reverse complement strand
GTATTCCCCGCTCATGGTGGGATCCACGAATTCCAGATTCACATTATTGCCGATGCCTTCGATGTAACGATAGGTCCAAATCTCGAAGGGATAAGTGGAAGTCGTGCCGCCGCCTTCTTCCGGAGGTCGGTCGTAAGTTCCGCCGCTGGGATGGGATTCGATTTCGTCGGGCTTTCCGTACATGATGTAAATGCGCCCGCGATCCGTCTTCCAGCCGGGAATGCCGGAGCTGAAATGCTCGTTCGCATAAGCGATGCGGCGGTAATGTTCGTCCTTGTATTCGTTCTCCGCGGTGTCCGGCGTGGGATCGCGGCGAAGCCAGAAATTCTCGATGAAGGCGTCTCGTTCCGCGTCTGTGGTGAGATTTTTAAAAGCCTTCCGTTCTTCCGGCGTGATGATGTAAACGACGTCCTTGTTCAACCAATCCTTGTAGTACTTGCCTTCCTTCTCTTCCTTTAGAGATTTTTCGCGTTCTTTTTCTTGTTTGGTTTTTTTCTTGGCAAAACTATTGGGACTGACCAGCAGTAGGGAGAGGATCAAACCCACGGCAGTCAGAGCAAAAATCTTAGAGGCCTTCATAAGACATCTCCGACGAAACCTACGTGAAAGACTGGTCGTTATTGTATTTTTAAAGCGATCGTAGCGTCAAGCCCTTTCGCGTTCCGTGAGATGCCGATGGACTTGAAAATGTTGCTCCGAGGGAACTTGCGCGGCGCATCACGACCGGTTTCGACGGCGCCTCCGTGGGGTTTTCGATTGCAAAAGCACAGGGCGTGGGCTAACATTTTTTTCGCTTATGAAGATTGCCGTGGGAAGCGATCATGCGGGTTTTCATTTGAAGGGGAAAGTCGTGGTGTGGTTGCGGCAGAAAGGGATTGAGGTCGAGGACGTGGGGACATTCTCAGAGGCTCGCTGCGACTACCCGGATTATGCGAAGGCCGTGGCGGAGCGAGTTTCGCGCGCCGAGGCGCAGCGCGGGATCTTGGTCTGTGGATCGGGCATCGGGATGTCCATCACCGCCAACAAGATTCCCGGTGTGCGGGCGGCCGAGTGTTTCGATGCCACCTCCGGGAAGTTGAGCCGAGCGCATAATGACGCCAATGTACTGTGCCTGGGCGAGCGTTTGGTGAGCGAGGCTACCGCCAAGGAAATAGTCGACGTGTGGTTGTCCACGGACTTCGAGGGTGGCCGCCACGCGGAACGCGTGGAAAAGATCCGGGAGATCGAAAGACAGAATTTTGGATGCCTGCATTCCTGACCGGTTTCGAATCGCGGTGACCGTTCCAGGAAAACAATTCCATTGCGGATGGGAAGAATTCTTATATGACCAAAGACATGGAGTGGATGAATCAGACGTTGGGAGAAGTTGATCCGGAAATTGCGGAGGCCCTGCTGAACGAAACTCGGCGGCAAGCCGATGGACTGGAATTGATTGCCTCAGAAAATTTTGTGAGCGAAGCAGTCCTGGCGGCTTTGGGCTCCGTGCTCACGAACAAATACGCCGAAGGATATCCGGGGAAACGCTATTACGGCGGATGCCAGTTCGTCGATGTGGCGGAATCATTGGCCATTGAGCGCGCCAAGAAACTTTTTGGCTGTGATCACGTCAACGTGCAGCCGCACTCCGGCGCTCAAACAAACATGTCGGTGTATTTGACGGTCCTCAAACCGGGCGACACGCTCTTGGGAATGAACTTGTCGCACGGCGGCCATCTCACTCACGGTCACCCCCTGAATTTTTCCGGCAAGATGTACAACATTGTTCCCTATGGAGTTCGCCAGGACACCGAGACCATCGATTACGACGCGTTGGAGCGCTTGGCCCAGGAGCACAAACCGAAACTGATTGTGGCCGGCGCCAGCGCCTATCCGCGCATTATTGATTTTCCGCGCTTGACCGAAATCGCGAAGAAGGTGAATGCGCTGCTGATGGTCGACATCGCGCATATCGCCGGGATGGTGGCGACGGGGCTGCATCCGTCGCCGGTTCCATACGCGGACTTTGTGACGACCACGACGCACAAAACTTTGCGCGGTCCTCGTGGCGGAATGATCATGTGCAAGGAAGCGTTTGCGAAGGATTTGGATCGAGTGGTTTTTCCCGGTGTGCAAGGTGGTCCGCTGATGCATGTGATTGCCGCCAAAGCGGTGGCCTTCCACGAAGCGCTGCAGCCGCCATTCAAGATTTACATCCAGCAAGTGCTCGACAACGCCAAGACGTTGGCGGACGTGCTTGCGGAGAAGGGATTTCGTATCGTCTCCGGCGGCACTGACACTCATTTGATGTTGGTGGATGTGACGAAGAAGAATCTCACCGGAAAGCAGGCGGAGAAAGCACTGGAAGCAGCCGGAATCACGGTGAACAAGAATGCGATCCCGTTTGATCAGAATCCTCCCATGGTCGCCAGCGGTATTCGCATCGGAACTCCGGCGGTCACCACTCGCGGGATGAAGCAGGAGGAGATGAAAGCGATGGGGATGATGATCGGCCGTGTTCTGCTGGATCCGGAAAACGAAGAGGTGCGAAGCGCCGTGCGACGAGAAGTGCAATCGTTGGCCGCGCGCTTCCCGATGTATGGCATGCGCATCGATAGATACGTGCGAGAACAGCAATCGGCATTAGTGAAATAGGTCGCTGCGTCCCGGTGGGGATGTTCAGGGATATTAGGAAACAGCGCTGCTCTCCGAAACTCTTGGAAGGCAGCGCATCTTTTTGATGGGCGTTCGCAGTCGCCCATTCCTGTCGATGAAACGATTGTGAATTTGATTTGCAGAAGCGACCTTGAAATGAATTTGGAGAAAAAGAAGCGCCGCGACATAAGACAAATCGGGATGGCTGATTTTTCATTATGACCTATTATCGGTATCAACGACCTACGCTCTCCTTTGGCGGGCCGACAACTCGCGCGGTGAAAATGCTGATCATCGCCAATGTGGCCGTGTTCGTCCTTCGCTTTCTCGTGTTGTACGCCGGCGGCGCGCTCTTCGGTTTTGATGCGCTGTTCGGGTTGGTGCCGGTGTTGATCACGCGCCACTTTTTCTTGTGGCAGTTTTTCACTTACATGTTCGTTCATGGCGGCGTGTTTCACATCCTGATCAACATGTTGGTGCTGTGGATGTTCGGCTGCGATCTGGAGCGGACGTGGGGATTCAACCGGTTCCTGCGCTATTATTTTGTGACGGGCCTTGGAGCGGGATTTTGCAGTTACCTCGTGGGCCCCATGGCGCGAACAGCTACCATCGGCGCTTCCGGAGCCATCTTTGGGTTGCTGCTGGCGTACGGAGTGCTTTTTGCGGATCGCATCATTTATCTCTATTTTCTCTTCCCGATCAAGGCCAAGTATTTCGTCATGATCATGGGAGCCCTGGAACTTTATGCCGTGTTGACATCCAGCAATACGGGGATCGCCTCGATGGCGCATCTGGGCGGAATTGTGGTGGGATATCTTTATCTGAAGGGCGGCCGGCTGTCTCACGATCTGAAAGGCCTGTGGGCGCGATGGCAATTGATGGCGGCGCGACGCAGGTTCAAAGTGTACATGAAAGAACACCAAGAGCGATATCGAAGCGATCGGTCGGATGACAAGAACGGATCGCCGTGGATTCAGTGAGGCGGGGATTGAGGTGAGGTTCAGCCAGAGCGGTTTTGGGGGAAGCGTGTTTGGCCCTGTGTTTATGGGGATCTGAGACGATGCGCGCTCCAGGAACGCTCGTGTCGCATCGCGCGAATTTTGTTGAAAAGAATTTTGTTTTTCTCTCTTGACGGGGATGGGTTCTTCCGATATATTTCTAAAGCTTTGAGGTCATGATCTTTGACAACAGATTGAGCGTGCCTGAATTCTGTACGATTTCAGGCTTGAGACGAACTTTACAGAATCAAGCTTTATATGAGAGTTTGATCCTGGCTCAGAATCAACGCTGGCGGCGTGCCTAACACATGCAAGTCGAACGCGAAAATCCTCCGCAAGGGGGATGAGTAGAGTGGCGCCCGGGTGAGTAACACGTGGGTAACCTACCTTGAAGTGGGGAATAACCCCGCGAAAGCGGGGCTAATACCGCATAACAAATTCCGACCTCGGTTGGGATTTTGAAAGGTCGCAAGATCGCTTCAGGAGGGGCCCGCGGCTGATTAGCTAGTTGGCAGGGTAATGGCCTACCAAGGCGACGATCAGTAGCCGTCCTGAGAGGGAGCACGGCCACACTGGAACTGAAACACGGTCCAGACTCCTACGGGAGGCAGCAGTGGGGAATTTTTCGCAATGGGGGAAACCCTGACGAAGCAACGCCGCGTGGATGATGAAGTTCTTTGGAACGTAAAGTCCTTTCGACGGGGAAGAAATCTCGCAAGAGATTGACGGTACCCAGAGAAGAAGCCCCGGCTAACTCCGTGCCAGCAGCCGCGGTAATACGGGGGGGGCAAGCGTTGTTCGGAATTATTGGGCGTAAAGGGCGCGTAGGTGGCTCGGCCAGTCCGTTGTGAAATCCTGCAGCTTAACTGCAGACCTGCAATGGAAACTGCCGGGCTGGAGTGTGGGATGGGAGCGTGGAATTCCCGGTGTAGCGGTGAAATGCGTAGATATCGGGAGGAACACCAGCGGCGAAGGCGGCGCTCTGGACCACAACTGACGCTGAGGCGCGAAAGCTAGGGGAGCAAACAGGATTAGATACCCTGGTAGTCCTAGCTGTAAACGATGGTCACTGGGTGTGAGTCCTTTACTGGGCTCGTGCCGAAGCTAACGCATTAAGTGACCCGCCTGGGGAGTACGGTCGCAAGTCTGAAACTCAAAGGAATTGACGGGGGCCCGCACAAGCGGTGGAGCATGTGGTTCAATT
>CAZIDA010000300.1:0-4848 GCA_964537865.1 uncultured Acidobacteriota bacterium | reverse complement strand
CCGACGAGGTGAAACCGTGATTGCCTTCTTGAAGCGAAAAGAGTGGTCCCCCTATTTTGCCGGGGCGGTGCTGGGCATCGTTTATGTCATCAGCATTGCGGTTGCGGGCATTATTCCGGGCGCGTCCGGCGCCTTTGAGAACGTCGGCGGCCTGATCGCCAAAGGCATGGCGCCCTCGTTGGCAAGCAACGCCTATTTCAGGTTCGTCATGCCGCCCGGCATTTCTTGGGAAGTCATTCTGCTGGTCGGAGTATTCGTCGGAGCGTTCCTCTCCGCCAAAGTCTCCGGCGATTTCAGACTGGCCGCGTTGCCTGACGAGCAATGGCGCAAAGTGTTCGGCCGTTCCATCGCGAAGCGCTGGCTCGTTGCGTTTCTCGGCGGCATGGTCATCGAGTACGGCGCCGGCATCGCGGGCGGCTGCACCAGCGGCCTGGCGGTAGGAGGCGGTTTGTTTCTTGCGCCGGCGGCGTTCATCTTTATGGCGGGAATGTTCGCTTCGGGCATTCCCACCGCGTGGATCATGTACCGGAGGAAATTCTAATGAACCACTATGTTCTCCCGATCATTCTCGGACTCGGTTTCGGCTGGTCGCTGCAGAAAGCAGGGCTGACCAAGTATCACAAGATCGTGAACGTCTTTCGTTTTACCGATCTCGCGGTCATCTAATTCATGTTGACGACGCTGGCGGTGGCGATGGTCGGCGTTTTCGCCTTGAACGCCGCGGGGTGGATTCAATTGCCGACTGTTCCCGCCACGTACGTGGTTGGAAATCTGTTCGGCGGATTGATTTTTGGAATCGGAATGGCCGGGGCCGGATTTTGACCGGGCACCTGCGCCGCTGGATGCGGCCAAGGCAATCTCGACTACCTGGTTCCCGGTTTACTCGGTTTCCTGGCGGGCGCTCTGATTTACGGCGCGACCTACCCGGCGGTGTTTCCAAAAATCGCAGCCATTCAGAATCTCGGAAACACGATTCTGCCCGAATGGTTGGGTGTCAATCTTTGGCTGTCGATCGCGTTCTTCGTTTTGGTCACCCTGACGTTCTTTTATTTCCTGGAACGGCATGGGGAGCTGAGACGAGACAAAACGAGGGAGTAATGTTTTTGGAGCGGCGCGCCATCGGCGTCAATGAACAACATTTTCGAAGCCGGCTAAGCAATGAGCGATAAAGAAATTCAACTCGGCGAAGTGTTTGACTGGAGAATGACGCGGCGGCGGTTCCTGGGCACGGCAGCGGTCGGCGCGGCAGCCGTGGGCGCAGCGGCGGCTGGGGCGTTGGCGGCGAGTGGGTTGCCCCGAACCGCGGCGATGAATACCCTCAGGCAGGCAGCCGCGGGCCACGCGCATTTGCCTCCGGTGAAATTCGACCGCGAGGTGAGTTCGCTGTGCGAGCAGTGCGTGTGGCGGTGCGGTTTGCGCGCCAAGGTGTATCAAGGCAAAGTCTACAAACTGGACGGCAACCCCTACCATCCGCACTCGAACGGCATGTTGTGTCCCCGCGGACAGGCCGGCGTCGCCAGCTTGTACGATCCCGACCGCCTCACGTTTCCGATGGTGCGCGCGGGCGATCGCGGCAGCGGATTGTTTCGCCGCGTCACTTGGGAGGAGGCGTTGAGTTACACCGCCGCCAAAATGCAAACCATCAAGGAGCAATTCGGCGCCGAAACGATGGTCTTCAGTTCGACGCACAACCTGGCCCAGACCCAATTTGAGAATCTGCTGCGCGCGTTCGGCTCGCCGAACTACGGCACACAGCGTTCGCTCTGTTTTAATGCCATGATCATGGCGAACCTGATGACTTACGGAATTCAAGAACCCGACCGCGATTACAGCGCAGCCAGATACATCATTTATGCGGGACGGAACTTGCTGGAAGCGATCTCCAATTCCGAGACGCAGGAGCTGGTCTCGGCGATGGCGCGCGGCGCCAAGGTCGTTGTGCTGGACCCGCGCTTTACGAAGACGGCGTCGAAAGCCGCCGAATGGCTGCCCCTTCGACCCGGCTCCGACCTGGCGTTTTTCCTGGCGCTGCTGCGCGTCATCATCACCGAACATTTGTATGACCAGGACTTTGTCGCTGAGCGCACCATCGGCTTTGACGATTTGGAAAAGGGCGTCCGGGATTACACGCCCGAATGGGCGGCGAGTGAGACGGACATTCCCGCGGCGACGATTCGCCGCATCGCCCGGGAGTTCGCCTCCGCCGCGCCCCACGCCTTCGCCCACCCCAATTGGCGCACGTCGAACTTCGTGAACTCGTTCCAAGCGGAGCGCGCCATGGCCATTCTCAATGCCCTTGTGGGTAACTGGGCGCAGCCGGGCGGCCTGCAGCCCGCCGCGGATATTACCGGCATGTTGGGTTCGCCGCCGCAGCCGTCCTACCCCGAGTGTCTACGCTGCGGCTCGACGGCGTTCCCTTGAAGTATCCCCTTGTGCCCCTGGATATCGGGGTGTTCCAGGAAATTCGTGACGCCATTCTCGCGGAAAAACCTTATCCCGCGCGCGGCTGGTTGGTGTACCGGCAGAATCCCATCGCCTCGCTCCCGGATCGCCGCAAAACGCTTCAAGCCTTCAGCAAACTCGATTTCATCGTGACCATTGACACCACCATGAATGACACCGCTTACTTCAGCGACGTCGTTTTCCCGGAAGCCAATTATCTCGAACGCTACGATCCGTTGTCGGTTGTGGGCGATGCGGTTTTCCTCCGTCAACCCGCGGTTCCTCCGATGGGCGAAAGCAAGTCGGGGTTGTGGATTTTCAAAGAACTCGGCGCCCGTCTGGGTTTGGGGGACTATTTCCAATACAAAGACGAGGAGGACTACTTGCGCCAGCAGTTGCAGCCACTGGGCATCACGTTGGAAGCCCTCAAGGAGAAAGGGTTCTTTCGCCCTCCCGCGCCGCCGCGCGACCCATTCAAATTCGACACGCCGAGCGGCAAGATTGAGCTGGCTTCGTCGTCGCTGGCTCATGCGAATTTTCCTGCGACACCAACGTGGCAAGCCCCGCCGGCCCCGTCGGCCGATCAGTTCTATTTGCTGACGGGCAAGGTGGCGTACCACACGCAGTTTGCCACGCAGAACAATCGCCTCCTGCACGAATTGTTTCCCACGAACCGTGTGTGGATTCACCCTCGTCCCGCGGCGTTGCGCGGAATCAAAGACGGCGACGAGGTGTTGGTCGAAAGCGCGGTCGGCGTCGTGAGAATCGCGGCGAAGGTGACGGAAGCGATTCGGCCCGACTGCGTGTTTATGGCTCCGGGATTCGGGCATCTGTCCAAAGGCGCGCGGACGTCGTATCGCGTGGGTGCCAGCGATTCCGATCTGCACCAGACGTTCACCGACCCGGTGAGCGGCGGACAGGCGCTGACGCAGACCTTCGTCACGGTGCGAAAGGCATAAGATGGCTCATCAGAAAAAGTATGCTTTCGTCATCGAAGTGGATCGCTGTATTGATTGCAAAGCCTGTATGGTGGCCTGCGAGGTGGAAAACCAAGTGCCTTTGGGACACCATCGGAACTGGGTCAAAGCTTCTCCCCTGCAGGGCGCCTTTCCAAACCTGACGCAGAACTTTGTGGCCGGCAACTGCATGCATTGCGCGTATCCCCCGTGCGTCCAAGTGTGCCCCACGGCCGCGAGCTATCAGCGCGCCGACGGCTTGGTGCTCATTGACCAGGACAAGTGCATCGGCTGCCGGTTCTGCATCGAAGCGTGTCCTTATGGGGCGCGGTATTTTGATGAGAGCCGCGGTGTGGCCGACAAGTGCTCGGCGTGCGTGCACCGGCTGGACGTGGGCCTGGCGCCTGCCTGCGTTGAAACGTGCGTCGGCGGGGCGCGCCACTTCGGCGATCTGAATGATCCCCGCGGTGATGTGGCCCAATGGGTCGCCAGTGGACGCGCGAAACCATTTCATTCTGAAACCGACGCCGGTCCCAAGCTCTTCTACGTGTCCAAGCGGGCACAACCCGATTCGCGGTTTCCGGTCAACGAGAAGGTCAGCGGTCTGGTGTGGTTTCGGCGCGATCTGGAACGCCCCGTCCTTTTAGGTTTGCTCGGCGCGGCGATTGCCCTTACCGCGGCCGCTTTCCGAGCGGCCCGTCGCAACGCTCTGAGACACTTTAAGGAAGTCGAAGCGCAATCAGCGGAAGACAAACCCCCGAAATCCGAAGGAGCGGATCATGGCGCAAAGTGACGAAACCATTCTCCGCTACAACCGCGTCCAGCGCCTCGGGCACTGGCTCAACGCCCTTGCGTTTCTGGCGCTGTTGTTGACCGGTCTGTTCCTGTTCGTGTGGCCGCTCTCATCGCTGGCAAGCGTCCCCTCCCGGATGATTCATCGCGTCGCCGCGGTGGCGCTGCTTCTCGGTCCCATTTTCTATTTTCTTGCGGACCGCCGCGATTTTTTGCGCCTGCTTAAAGCGTCGTTCACTTACACACGAGATGACTTGGTGTGGTTTGCCAAATCGCCGTTCTATTTTTTGGGGTTGGCCAAGGGCTTGCCGCCGCAAGGCAAGATCAACGCCGGGCAGCGTCTCCATCACGCCCTGACCATCATCTTCTATAACCTGGTCGCTTGGTCCGGAATCCTCATGTGGGAAGGCGCCGGACATCTTCCCGGACAGGTGTTTCTCAGCGCCCTGATTGTACACGATATCTCAATGACCGTCCTCACGGTGCTCATGGTCGGGCATGTCTATTTTACGTTCGTCTACGGCGCCTTGGACGGGATGATTAAACCCGGATTACGCAAGGGTTCACGTAATTGAACGATAAAAAATGATTAGAAAGAGGTAGAAACGCTGGAAAATTGGGGCTCCTGTTGTGGTATAAGTTTCTTGCGAAAGAAAAC
>CAZIDA010000299.1:0-4862 GCA_964537865.1 uncultured Acidobacteriota bacterium | reverse complement strand
TCTCAGCGGCTTCGCGCGCGGCAAGACGTGAGTCCTTTTGCGGAAGGAATCGATCATCTCCGCCGACAAGCGTTGGCCAGTTAGCGTTTTTGTTTGGACGGAAAATAAGCTGGGGATGAGTTGGACAGATCGCTCGGTAATCCGACACGCGCATTGCCTGACGGGCAGAAGACACCTCACGCTTCTGCGTCCATCGGAAATGCCGCGGCGCCGGCGTTCAATCTCAACTCAGTTTGAGAGGACAATCATAGGCACACCGTAAAACCATTGCAGATTCTCAACGGCGCATATCTTACCCAACGAAACCCGCACAGCTCAAGAGAATACTTTTCCGGGCAGATGGGCAATTTCAAAGGCCGGACATTTCCTCTGACATTTCCTCTTGACATGGGCTTGTCGTTGGGCTAACTTCCGCGATCATGTTGTTGGAGTAGATGCTCTATCGTGGGGGGATAGAGCAAGGACCACTTGAATGAAGTTTGATTCCTTTTAATGCGGTCATTGAATGGGTTGCGCGCCCCATCCCCGGAGCGCATAGTGATCGCCCTTTAGAAAATTACCGGCACTCCATGCTGAGCGGACGTCTGATCGGCACAGCTTCCTTGTAATGGAAACAAAGGGACGTTCCCTCGTTTGCGGGTAAGCGTATCTTGGCTCGGAGGTTTTTCACCTTTCTTATCGGCCTCATTTCTAAGGATGTCGTGTTTGGTCCAGGGCCTCTGGCGCGCGACCGCAGGTTGTTCTTGCCAGGAGGCTCGAAGCAAAGAGAAGGCTTTACAGAGGCGTATGCAAGGAGGGCAGGGCCGGAGGCTCATTTTCCGGGCCCATGTTGTTTCGAGGCTGGGGAAGAAAAATCAAACAAGGAGGAGTTATGAACAAACGATACTGGTGTGTGGCTTTCATTGTCCTTGCGCTCGTGCTGCTGTGGGGCGCGATGGCTTTTGCGCAAGCCACGGCGCGAACTTCATTGCAAGGAGTTGTCTACGATCAAACCAAGGCCGTAATCCCTGGGGCTACCGTAGTCGTGACTCAAAAAGCAACCGGAGCGAGTCGGAGCACGACGACCGACGCCACCGGAAATTATCGTTTTGATTTCCTAGCGGTGGGGGAATACTCGATCAAAGTGACCATGAAGGGATTTGCCGTCGTCACTTCCGAGAGTGTCCAGCTCTTGGTTGGGCGAACCGCGAACATCGATTTCACCCTTTCGCCCGGCGCGGAGGCTCAGACGGTGACCGTTACTGAGGAAGCCCCCATGGTCGATTCCACGAATTCCGCGGTCAGCATGGTCATCACACCGCAGGAGGTACGGGACCTACCGCTCAACGGGCGAGACTTTGCCAACTTGGCGATCTTGGCGCCGGGGGCAAAACCGGTCGACTCCTATGACCCTACCAAGAATCGTGTCGCCGTCTTCGCCATCAACGGTTCCAATGGGCGGAATGTCAACGTCACGGTGAACGGCGTAGACGACAAGGACAACACGGTGGGTGGCCCGGTGATGCAACTTCCGCTGGGGGCGGTGCAGGAATTCGTCATCAGCACGCAGCGTTTCTCGGCGGCCAACGGGCGTAGTGAAGGCGCGGCCGTGAATGTGGTTACCAAGGCCGGCGGCAATCAATTCCACGGTTCCTCGTATATCTTCGAACGCAACGAGCGGCTGAATGCCAACGACTACTTTTCGAAACTGGGCAACCAACCGAAGTCTCCTTTCAGCCGTCAGCAGTTCGGAGGCGCTGTGGGAGGACCGATCCGCAAGGACAAAGACTTTTTCTTCTTTGCGCTGGAACGGACCCGCGAACTCACCAACATCGTGGCGGATCCCAACGCCTTCAAGGAGCTTTCGTTGGTCACCAGTCTCGGAGCCCAACCGGCCCAGAACATTCCAACGCCGTTTCGCGAATGGCGCTACGACATCCGCTTCGACCATCGCTTCAATCAGAACAACAGCATGTTTGGAACTTACAACTACCAGACCAACCGCGGTCTCAACGACCAATCGGGTTCGACCAACGATCTGACGGCCGGCAATTTCACTACCAACAAAATGCAGTTGGCCAACGTCACGCTCAATTCGGTCCTGTCTCCCACTATCGTCAACGACTTCACGGCGGGATTTCAGTACTGGAACAATTTGATTGACACGGAGAAGAAGGTCCCGAAGGTTACGTTCCCCGGGGGAATTTATTTCGGAACCAACTCCAACGTGCCGCAACAGTCCTATCAGCGGAAGTGGCAGTTTCGCGACGACCTCTCGATCATTCATGGAAATCACAATTTCAAGACGGGATTCGACTTCGTGTGGGAGCCGAAACTGGGCGGCTTCTTCGAATTCAACCCCACGCTGGAAATCGATTTCCTGGATGATCCCAGCGTCATCCTGAGCGACAAGACGAAGTATCCTCAGGGATTCGCAACGCCGGGCGCGGTCGCTTCCATGTCAAACACCTCCGGCGATCCCCGATTCGACCTTCCCGGCGGAACCAAGATGTTCGGAATGTATTTCCAAGACGACTGGAAGGTCAACCCGCGTCTCACCTTGAACCTCGGCCTGCGCTGGGATAAGGACTTCAATCTGATCGGAACCGACGCGCAACCATTGAATCGAACCTATCAGGTGATGAAGGCCATCAACAGTCCGTATGCGGCTTATCTACCCCAAGATGACAACAAGGACTTCAGCCCCAGAGTCGGATTTGCCTGGGACATGACGGGGAGCGGAAGACACACGTTGCGCGGCGGATATGGCATTTATTTCGGCCAGACGTTCCTGAACGTTCCGTTGTTCATGATCCAACAGATCAACCCCACGATCTTTGCGGTGACGTTGGCAATTTCCAGCGCAGGGCCGGGTGATAAGAATGCCGACGTCGTGCCGGGCACCGGGATTTTGCTCTCCAATTGGCGTTACGGTGTGGATCCACTCCCCATCAACCCTCCGCCCCCGACAGCGCTCGAGGATGGCGCGACCGGGCGATTGATGGATCCGGATTACCACAATCCTTATTCACAACAATGGAACATCGGTTACTCGTTTGCGATTGACCCGTCCTCGGTGGTGGAGGTGGAATACATTCATGAGCTGGGCCTGCGCGAGTCCAAGACTTTCAACGCCAACCCTAAGGTGGTCGCTTTGGGAGGGGCGCGGTTGCTCAGCGCGGCTTTTGCTGCTGCCCATCAACCCCAACTGAGCCGCATCGATGTGGAACAGTCCGTGGGCCGGTCGCGGTACGACGGTTTGAATATCTCTTACCGTCGCCGTATGACCCACCACATCAGCATCAACACCAACTTTGTCCTTTCACGCGCTTTGGCCTACAACGGGAATGCCGCCTCTTTCCGAAATCGCGCGGGCGACTTGGACAACATTTTTGCCGCGCACGATCTCGGTCCCACGCCGAACGACGAATTGGCCCGATGGGTGTTCAGTGGAGTGTTTGAACTGCCCTGGGGTTTCCAGTTCTCTCCCATCCTGCAATTGGCGTCGGGCCGGCCCTATAATGCGATCCAAGGGATCGATTATTATGGCACTGGCCAGTTCACGGCGGCCGAACATGTGGTGCTCTTGAACAGCAGTCCCGACAACTACCTGGGGACTATAGGATACAGCGCTGCCCAGATTCGCGCTTGTCTGGCGGCGGCCCAGTGCCATGAGGCCACATTCGACAGTCTTCGCGGACAGGCCTTCTTCCAACTCGACTCCCGGATCAGCAAGTCCATCCATCTCGGAGAGAGCCGCAGGCTGAATCTGATTCTCCAGATGTTTGACATGACCAACCGGGCAAACTTTGGAAACAATTATGTCGGTAACATCCGCAGCACCAAATTCCAACAACCCAATGGATTCATCACTCCGAGCGGCGTTATCATTCCACGCTCCTTCTCGGGTGAGATCGGCGCTGAATTCGTTTTCTGAATCGTTGTATACTCGGGGTCGACCAAAGAAGTTCCGGCCGACCCCGGATCCTTTCTTCAATGCCCTTGACTGGGTCCGGGATTCGCGATTCCCCCCATCCGCCAAAAGGCCGGCGGACGCAACCGAAATCCCGGGGACGCAGGTGAGACCGGGCGAATCCCAGCTACCCAAGCGTTCAAGCCCTCTATTTTCGCGGCGGTAGGATCTACCAAGCAGATCTGCCAAGCAGCGCTTGCCCCTCCGGCGTGTCCCCCGTAGAATGCTCGGATGCATATCGTCCTGGTGGAACCTCGCATTCCACAGAACACCGGAAATGTTGCGCGACTGTGCGCCGCGACGCGGACGGAACTTCATCTTGTCAAACCGCTCGGCTTCGAGACTTCCAATTACTATCTTCGCCGAGCCGGTCTCGACTACTGGGAGAACGTCAAGATTCTGTTTCATGAATCTTTTGATTCCTTCTGGCGCGCGCACCAGGAAAGCCGATGCTGGTTCGCCAGCACGAAAGCGCAAACGCCCTACACCAAGGTTCGATATCAAGAAGATGATTTCCTGATCTTCGGCAATGAAACGCAGGGTCTCCCCGAGGAGTTCATTCGCTCACACATGGAGATCGGTGTGACCATTCCCATGTGGAATCAGGCGCGCAGTCTGAACCTCAGTAATTCCGTCGCGATCATTTTATACGAGGCGTTGAGACAGGTTCGTCAGTTTCAGCGGACGGATGAACCTTCCGCGAAACCAATGAGATTCCCATGAAAGGGTTTTTCGAAAAAGTTTACACAATCGTGAGAACCATCCCGCGAGGAAAGGTTGCCACCTACGGCCAGATTGCGCGACTGGCGGGAAGTCCACACGCCGCGCGGATGGTCGGCTGGGCGATGAGTTCATCAACTCCGGTGGACCGCGTGCCATGGCATCGGGTCGTCGGCGCCGGCGGGAATCT
>CAZIDA010000298.1:0-4870 GCA_964537865.1 uncultured Acidobacteriota bacterium | reverse complement strand
CACCACTTCCATGGGACTGGCCGGACAATCGACGGCGTTCAACTGCAAGACCGCTTGCCGCGCCGCCTCTCGCGCAAAATAAGCGGGCGGATGAATCGTCTCGAAAAACTCGGCGCCGATGCGTCCGCCGCCGCCGTAAACGCCGTCGGCGCGTCTGCCGTTTTCGTGAGCGATGCAAAAGACGGTGATGCGAGTGAGCGGCTGATCGTCGGCGGCGAGCTGTCCCCGCGATGAAACGATCATCACCTTCTTCATCTCGTCGGCATAGTTGACGATCACCTGCTTCACGCGCGGATCGTAGGCGCGAGCCGCTTCATCGGCCTCTCGCACCAAGCGAATCTTTTGAGCGGCGCCCCAATCGATGGTGGGATGCTCCACCGCATAAAGATTGTGTCCGGAGACGGAACCGGAGACGCCCACGGATGTCGTTTTCCCGGTTGCGGCCGCAATGTGCGCCGCCGTCTCCGCCGCTTTCTCAATCTTGTCTCGCGAGAGATCGTCGGAATAGGCGTATCCGGTTTTTTCACCGGACAACACACGCACGCCCACGCCCAAGGAAATGCCTCTCGTGGCCGTTTTGATAAGCGATTCTTCCAGCGTCACCGAGGAATTCATTCGGTATTCAAAATAAAGATCGGCGTAATCGCCGCCGCGAGAGAGCGCCAAACTTAAGTAGCGCTGCAAATCGGGATCGGAAACCCCGAACTGCGTGTTGAAAAACTCTCTGGCCTTCAACTCAACCATGAACCATTCCTTCAAGCCTCCGACCAATGCCCGACACCAATGTTCGACCCGCAGGCCGCTGAATGCAACCCCATCGATTTTGGAACGATCCGGCGCCGATGCCTACGCCGCCTTTTCGGAGATCTGGCGAATCGTCTTCAGAAATTCTTTGGTGACGTCCTGGTATTCGAACTTGAAATCGGTGCGCCACGTGGCTTTGTGCCGCGTCTCGTATTCGTTCTGGAGCTTCTCGATGTCGGAAAAAATATTTTCGGACCGGTTGAAGCAGAAATATTGATCGACCGCGTTGGTCTTCCGGTTTGTCACCGTAACCAGATAAATCTCGTTGATGATCATGGAAATCTCCGAATGAATCTAGAAGTCGCTCCCCGCTCGGCCGGCCGTGGTCTTCTCTATCGGGATCAAGCCCGCCTAAAGAGCTATCGAGAATAACACAAAAGCAGGGCCGTGAGAACAGGCGCCGGGCAGGATTGGTTTCCCCGTTTCTCAAATTTCACCGGATCATTTTCCCAAGAACCTCGTCGGGTAAGGGGCCTCTGCATTCCGCAAAGGTTGCGCCGCGTCTGTTTCCCCGCTATGCTTCCCAGAAGAAAATGCGCCGCCTCTGATGGGCCGGGCGCAAAGGTCCGGGAGGATTTTATGTCGATGACTCTCGTCTGGAAGATGCGAGTGCTGCTGTTCTGCCTAACGTTGCTCTGCTCGACGGCGCCTCTTTGCGCTCAGCATCAGCAACAGGAGGCGGAGATCAAAAGCCGGGTGGTTGACTATCTCACTCGATATTTCAAACTGTCGCCGCGGGATTCCATCGTCGTGAATCAAATCTGGTCGGTGGACAATCCGCCGCTGTGGGGACTCTCCGTCACCCGGACGCAGGGCGGCAAATCGTCCGACGACGTGTACATGCTTTCGAAGGATATGAAAACCTTGTCACTGGGACGGGTGCTCGATTTCACCGAGAACTTCGACGCGGAGAATATGAGGAAAGTGACGCTCGACGATTCTCCCTCGCGCGGTCCGGCCGATGCCCCGGTGACGCTGGTGGAATTCTGCGATCTGCAGTGCCCGGACTGCAAGGCCATGGCGGAAAACCTGGACCAGGCGCTGCCGGCGTACGGGAACAAGGTGCGCGTGGTGTTCAAGAATTTTCCGTTGATGAGCAAGCACCACTGGGCCGAGGCGGCGGCCATCGGCGCGCGGTGCGCCTACGTCCAAAAGCCGCAAGCGTTCTGGAATTTTTACGACTTCTTTTATGCGCAACAGGAGTCGGTGAACTCGCAAAACATCCGCGAGAAAATCTTGCAGGTCGGCCGTCAAGCCGGATTGAACGAGCATAAGCTCGTCACCTGCATCGATACCAAAGCCACCCTCCCGGCAATTCAAGCAGATCTTTATGAGGCCGCCAAACTAGGCGTCCGCGGCACGCCCACCCTCCTCGTCAACGGCCGCTTCGTGTTCAACGAAGAGATGACCGCCAACGATTACCGCAAGTTGATCGATGAAGCACTGGGGGAAACAAAGAAATAGGAGACTCTTCTCCCTTTCTACTGCATCAGTGACTCTTCAGCCTGTTGTTGTGCTCGACCTGAATTTGGTCTTTATTATTGAGGAAGGGCCCGACTTTAGTCGGGCCGCAAGGTGAGATCCCATCCTTTCTGTTTCGAAGGGCGCGGCTTCAGCCGCGCCAAGAGACAATATCCAAAGGTTCTGCGATGCTCATGGTCTTTCGCGGCTGAAGCCGCTCGTTTGAAAAAAATAAGAGAATAATGAGGAGGAACTTCTCTCGGCCCGACTAAAGTCGGGCCCTTCCAGGTTACGTCCATGAGATGAAGGGCACGACTTTAGCCATGCTGTAAGGAGCGATCCAATGACTGCCATTTTTGAGGGATCGACTTTGCGGCCCGACTGAAGTCGGGCCCCTCATGTTCAATCTACAAAACCACCCCCCGAGACACTTTTCATGAAACCACATCGAGGTTCAATCAAAGAAGGAACCTTCTTCGTTACTGCCGACACCTGGCAACGCAGGTCCCTATTTGCATCTTGTCACTTCGCCGAATTGTTTTTGGATGTGCTTTACTCTTATCGTGCTCAATCGAAGTACGCGCTGCACGAGTTTGTTTTGATGCCGGACCATTTTCATTTGATTATCACGACCGGCGAGCATGTGCAATTGGACCGCGCCGTGCAACTCATTCGCGGAGGATTCTCACATCGAGCGAGGACGGAATTGAATTCGACAATCGAAATCTGGCAACCGGGATTTACAGACCATCTCATTCTGGAGGAGGAGGATTACGAGAATCATCGCAGATATATTC
Source organism: uncultured Acidobacteriota bacterium (assembly GCA_964537865.1). Lineage (GTDB taxonomy): Bacteria > Acidobacteriota > Terriglobia > JAIQFV01 > JAIQFV01 > CAZIDA01. Next base: position 1,808 of record CAZIDA010000298.1, on the reverse strand, counting down.
ATCAGAATCCGGTCAAGCGTGGGCTTGTGGAAGAGGCTGAGGAATATCCGTATTCTTCTGCGCATCCTGGCTTTGGGCTCGATCCGAGGCCCGGCCACTTTCGCGGCTGAAGCCGCTTATTGAAACAGTAGCCTGAGAAGCCTTTTTTCGGCCCGACTAAAGTCGGGCCCTTCCAGGTTACATCCGTGAGATGAAGGGCACGACTTCAGCCGTGCCGTAAGGCACGATCCGATATTTTTCCTTTTTCCAAGACCGCGGTTTCTTGGCCCAACTGAACTCGGGCCCTTCATTTTCATTCTCGCCTTAGACGGTCTTCCCAAACTCGATCCCTCGTTTCTCTTTTCCGAGGGCGATGACGAGGATACACACGATGAACACCACCAACGCGGTTGCGGCCATGGCGTTGGCGTAATCAAGCCGTCTGGCAAAGACCGCTTCGAGATACGCAACGCTTCCGGCGATCAGCACGCCGCACTGATACGCGAAGCCCGGCAGAAACCCGCGCACGCTGTCCGGTGAAAGTTCCGTGATGTGCGCGGGAATCACTCCCCACGCGCCTTGCACCATGAACTGAATCAAGAACGCCCCACACATCAACAGCCCGGTGGTGGGCGAGTACACCCACAGCGGAATCAAAAGAATCGCCAAGAGAATCGACGTGATCATGCCGCGGCGCCGGCCGAATCGATCGGAAAACAGCCCCACGCAAATGCCGCCGATGAGCGCGCCGAAATTGGCGATGATGGAAATGACCGCCGTCATCTGCGGCGAGAAATGTCGCTGCACCTTCAGGAACGTCGGATACATATCCTGCGTGCCGTGCGAGATGAAATTCATCATCGCCATCAGCGCCACCAGGTAGAAGAAGAGTCGACGGTGTCCTTCCGCGACGTGCCACGTGACGTCGGCCATGAACAGAATGACCATCGCCGCCACGAAGACGGCTGCCAGTTGAGTGACTGAAGGCGTCGGCCCGCCGAAAAGATGGCCGGCGAAGAGGGGTCGACGCGCCACGTCGGCCAACGCGATCGCCGCCGAGAAAATCATGTAGTATCTGAGGTGCGCTCGGACTGTCAACCACAGAGCGCTCCAATCTTTTCGCCGCGAGCGTTCCCACACGTCCGATTCTTTCACCCGTCGTCGAATGAACCACGCCAGAATGGCGGGCAGACCGCCGATGAAAAACATGGCGCGCCACCCGAAATGCGGAAGGACGAAAAAGTACGCGCACGACGCCATCAAATATCCGACCGCGTAGCCTTCCTGCAAAACCCCGGACAAAATGCCGCGCCATCGCGACGGCACGGCTTCCATCGCCAGCGACGCGCCCACACCCCACTCGCCTCCCATGCCGATGCCGAAGAGCGCGCGCAGGATAAGAAAGGTGGTGAAGTTGGGGGAGAATCCGGAAGCCACTTCGATGATCGAGTAAAACACCACGTCGATCATCAACGGCAGGCGGCGCCCGTACTTGTCGGCCATCAATCCAAAAATGAACGCGCCCACCGGACGAAAGGCCAAGGTCACGCTCAAGGTGAGCGCAATCTCCGCGTTGCTGCGGTGAAAGTCTTTCGCGATTTCCGTGAGGACCATGACCACGATGAAGAAGTCAAACGCGTCGAGGGTCCATCCCAAAAAAGAGGCCAGCAGCGCGTTCCGCCGCTGGCTCATTTCTTGAGGAGAGAGAGTCCGCGCCGAAGCGCTATTAAGAGAGGACATCGGATGGAGTCTCCGGGAGAGAAATGATGAGATGATCGTCAATCTTCAAATGCGGCAAGCGCCGCCAGAACACCGCCGTGCTGATCAAA
>CAZIDA010000297.1:0-4875 GCA_964537865.1 uncultured Acidobacteriota bacterium | reverse complement strand
TTATGAAACGTGCCCTGACCATTTTTGCGTTTGCCCTGCTCCTGCTCGGAAGCGTGGCGACAGCCCTCGCCGGCGGAATCTATACGTACCTCGACGAAAATGGGCATCACGTTTTTACAAATGTCGATCCGCGTTTAGTCGCGAGCGCTGCTCCTGGCCGGGTCCATCCACAGCGGTCCTCCGCCGCAAAAATGAAGTTGGCCTCCCGGGCGCCGGGAGCGCTTGAAACTTCCAACAAACTGAACAAGACGATTGCGGCTTTGACGGAAAAATACGATCTCAAGAAGTTCCATCTCGGACCGGAATTTGTGCATGCGGTCATCAAAGTGGAGTCGAATTACAATCCCAACGCAGTTTCCCAAAAAGGCGCCATGGGATTGATGCAGTTGATGCCGGAAACGGCGCGACGTTTTCGCGTTCGGAATGTTTTCGACCCCGAAGAGAACGTCGAAGGTGGCATTCAATATCTCAGGTTCTTGCTGGATACTTTCCACGGAGATCCCAATTTGACCTTGGCCGCTTACAACGCCGGCGAGAACGTCGTGCAACGACTGAAGGGCATTCCGCCCTACCGAGAAACTCGAGAGTATGTCAAACGAGTGAGTCGGATTTTGGGCAGTTCGACACCCATTCGCATTTACGATCACCATCAGAAGAAGACGACTTACGTGGCGTTGGTCAACGGCAAACTGCGGTTCACAAACGTCGATCCTCCGCCTTCAGCGATTGTCTTCGACGGCTACAATCTTCCACGCGTCTCAGGGACTCCCTAATTCAGTTTGGCCCTCATCCAAATTCCTTTGTCCGGAACTTTTTACCGGTGACGCTCAACTGCCGGGCAGCGAAACGGCTATTGCTTTAGCCGATTGACCGTGCAATAATTCCGGAGAATAGTTAAGGAGACGAACCGCAACGAATTGACGGATTTCGAAAGGGACGCGCGAAAATTTGGGCAATTCTATCTCCTTGTTCTCCTTGGGGCCGTGCTAAGTGTCGCCCTGACTTCCCCCCTGTCGGCCGCCAAAAGTAAAATCCTCAAAAAACAACGGGCCAAAGCCGCCTTCGAAACCGCTGAAAGACTGCGCGAGAATTTGAACGGCATCCCCCTCGTTTCACGCAGAATGAAAGATTACGCGCGAATCACTCGCCTGTATTGGTCGGTTTATTCCAACGCCCCATTTTCTCCTTACGCCGACGACGCGCTGCTCGGCATCGCCGAAGTGCACGATCAAATGGCCGGCGATCTGGATAAGCCCGAGTTTTACAGAAGGGCAATCAGCGATTATCAATTTCTCATCAAGCAATATCCGTATAGCAAATTCGACAAAGAAGCGCTGTTTACGATCGGACTGATTTACCAGAACGACATTGGCGACAACGAGGCGGCGCTGAAAACCTTTGAAGATTATCTGAAGAAATACAGGCTGGGGCCAAAGATCATGGCGGCGAGAGAGAATGTTCGGCAACTGCGTCAAAAGATCGAGTCCGGGGAGAAGTTCTCCAAGCCTCTTTCCAGAGTCGCGCCGGCAGTCGCCGCCAAACAATCGAAAGGCGAAGAAGAACAGGCTTCTGGAAAGCCAACCGAAATTTCTCGCTTGCCCCGCGTCACCGACATTCGGCATTACTCAACCCCCAATTACACCCGCGTGGTGATTGACGTGGACGGCGAGATTCAGTACGATCAAAGCCGCTTGTCCGATCCCGATCGCATTTTCTTTGATCTCAAGGGAACTCGCCTAAGCTCCGTGCTCATGGGAAAGACGTTCCCCGTCGAGGACGGATTTTTGAAGGAAATTCGCACCGCTCAGTTTCAGCCGAATGTGGTGCGCGTGGTCCTCGACCTGGGAAAGGTTCGGGACTACACAGTCTTCCCTCTTTATAATCCGTTCCGGCTGGTCGTTGATGTTCGGGGAGTGAATCTGCCCAAAGAGCGGGCGACCGTCACGGCAGAAAAGAACGGGCCACCAACGAGAGTTGAGGAAGGAAACGCATCGGCCGAAAAAGCTCCAGCCGAAAGAAAGACTGAAAGCCCCGGCAGCTCAACCGAAGCTAATAAGGGGAGACGCGAAGAGCCCAGTGTCGGAAACACTTCTTCCCGCCGTGCAAAAGAAAATGAAGAAAGCGCCGGCGCCGAGCCGAGAAACACACTCCCACCCAGAAGGCCGGCAAAGAATCGGGGCGCGAATTCGGCAGTCGCTCCTCATACGGCATCACCCGGCTCTGACGGCTCGTTGTCGTTGACGCGATCTTTGGGACTGAAGATCGGAAGAATTGTCATTGATCCGGGTCACGGGGGCCACGACTACGGAACCATCGGCCCGGGCGGCTTGGCCGAAAAAGATGTCGCGCTGGACGTGTCGCTGCGTTTGGGAAAACTGCTGGAAAGCAAACTGGGCGCTCAGGTGATTTATACGAGAGACGACGACACATTCGTGCCGCTCGAGAATCGCACGGCTTTGGCGAACCAAAAGCAGGCGGATCTTTTTATTTCCATTCATGCCAACTCCAGCCGGAATCGCTCGACGGATGGGGTGGAAACGTTTTACTTGGGAATTGCCTCTCAGCGCGATCGGGAGACCTTAGACTTGGTGGCCCGTGAGAACGCCTACTCCGAGCGGTCGCTTCACGATCTTCAAGACATGATCAAAAAGATCACCCTCAACGAGAAAGTGGAGGAGTCGAAAGAATTCGCGAACGACGTCCAGAAATCCATGGTCAAGGAGCTTCCCCGATACGATCCCTATACGAGAAATCGCGGCGTAAAGAAAGCCCACTTCATTGTGCTCATCGGCGCCAATATGCCCTCCGTGTTGACTGAGATTTCCTTCCTGAGCAACCCCCGAGATGAACGTTTGCTGGAACGCCCGCAATATCGGCAGAAGATTGCGCAGGCCCTGTACGACGGAATTTACAATTACGTCAAAACGCTTAGTGGTGTTAAAGTAGCCAAGAGGATTCAGCCGCAGAACTAGTCGATATCCTCGATGACGTGAGGGCTTATGCGAACCATCCGAATGCTGGGATTCATGACCGCCTCGCTTATCGTCTCGACTGCTCTGATCCATGGGCAAGAAACCTTCGTCACCACGATCCAGATCTTCCCCTCCCCTGAGAAAGTCCTGGAGAAACTCGAGCGGACAACACGTCTCAAGACGATCCATCCCAGGACGCGGACGAATAATCCCTCCACGATCGCGGGAACGCTTCCTCCGCCCTTGCTGAAGGAGTGCGGGTTCAGAACGTTCTGGCAGGAATCTGTAGGCTCCGTCAAGTCGCCCATCAACATTCAGGTCTATGAAATGGACGACCCGTCAGGCGCATACAGCGTCTTCACGACACTGGCACAGGCCGGAGGCGAAGCGAAATCCATTGGGGAAGGCTCCCTTGCCAAGTCAGACGACCTTTGGATTTGGCAGTCGAATCTCTTGGTGCATCTCACGTACTCGGGCGCGCGCCGCGGAGGAGACCTTCAGCTTGAAAGAGTGGGCAAAGAAATTTCGACTCTCATTCATCAAAGGGCCGGAGTTCCGAATCTCGCCAAACAGATGCCGGATGCGGATCGAGTGCCGGGTTCTCTTCAATACGTCTTAGGGCCGGAAGGATTTCAAGACTTGGGCCTGCCGCTGAACATGGCAAAACTTGGACTCGAGATGGGAGCGGAGGCCGCCACAGCGCAATATCAATTGGCGCAGAGCAGCGCCCGCTTGGTGCTGATCAGCTATCCAACTCCTCAGATGGCGAGGAAATTCTATACCGGCATTCAGAACTCCCAGGATCTGCTGATGAACCGCAATCCGGGCGAACAAATTCTTGTAAAACGCTCCGGCCCCCTCATCGCGATTCTGTTCGGCTCATTCGGCAAGGCGCAAGCGGAAAGCATCCTGAACAAAATCCAATACACCGCGAATTTGACCTGGGACCAAGTTCCACCCGAGGAGGAATTGCGAGCCTATTTTCACACGATCATGGGCGGGATCATGCTGACCGGTTCGATTCTCCTGTTCACTGTTGGGACAGGGGTCGTGTTCGGGCTGTTGAGATTGGCGGTGAAACGTTGGGTTCCCATCCATATCTTCGATCGACCGGAAGATGTTGAAATCATCCAGTTGGGCTTGACGGGAAAGTCTTATCCTTCGTCTCCGAACACCGGTCGTTCATAGCACGAAGGCACAGGTGAATTTCAATGGAGTGAATGAGACGAGTACGAGTGGCGTGGCTTTAAAAGACCTTACATGATCAGAACTTCGTAAACGACAGACGAAGATTTTTCATTCTTGATATACAACGTCACCAACATCCCAGGCTTCAATTCCTTGACCTTCAGTTCTCCCGCCTTGTGAGCTGAAGTGATGCGCACATTTTTCTTGTAGTCGAAAGTCTCCTCTTGATTTCCCTCAGTGGTTGTCAACATCATCACCCGCTTCTTAAAATCGATGGATTTGATTTTCCCCACGAAGGTCTGCTCGCTCATCACCTGCGAACTCTTCTTGAGCTTCGGAAATTTTACGGCTTGAAGCGGTCGAGTTGCCATCGTCACCAAGACCGCGAGTACGGTCAGCAAGCAAAGATTGCGGAGCAGGGCCGGAAAATGCAATCGCATAAGATCCTCCTCTCTTGCAGCTTGGCAAAAGCTTGTCCCACCGGCAAGAATCCCGATCTCGCAATGATGTCAGCATTGACTTCGTTAGGCTGCAGCCCCAAGCCGCTCTGTTTAGCAAGCTTCGAAAATTTCATTTTGCTGGCAAAATTTTCAGGTCGCGAGCATGTAACCATGAGCCTCATTTGGTCGTAGCCCCGGGCCGCTCTGTGTTTCAGGCGCATACTAGTGAAAAGCAGGCGGTCGTGTCAAACACTATACCACTTCCCGCCCGGGAA
>CAZIDA010000296.1:0-4888 GCA_964537865.1 uncultured Acidobacteriota bacterium | reverse complement strand
CATCTCCCCAACGTAGCTCTCCGCCGAGGCGGAGAGCAACATTGGGCTTTGAGCCACAGCGCCGTCGGCGCTGAAAAAATCTCTGCCGTCGTGACATTGAGATGGAAGCATTCGCGTTTCATTGGAGGGTCTGCGATTGCGAAGCAAACCGCCATGAATCCCTGCCTCGAAGAGGCAGCGGCTCACAGCCCAGGGTTGTCCGCCGGCTCTTTGGCGAACTACCCTGGGTAACGCAAACAACACGGCGAGACACACAACGCCAACGGGGTTGTGAATTCTTTTCTGGAATTTATTTCCATCGCCTACCCAACGTAGCTCTCCGCCGCGGCGGAGAGCAACATTGGGCTTTGAGCCGCAGCGCCCTTGGCGCTGAGAGAGAATTGCGACTCTGAAGGTCACACCGGCTTAACCTCCCACGGATTAATCTGCTCGACGGGTTCCGTTCACATCACCGGTCGCCGCCGGGATGGGCATCATCGCCCGGCAGGCCCACGAAGTCCTTGACAGAGGAAGTTTCATCGTGATAAGAGATACTCGTTCTACGATAGTCCTATCATCAGCCAGTGGAAGTCCTTGCCGTTCGTTGGAGGAAAGGGAGGATTGTCCAGTGGGGTCCGCTTTCCCACTCATCACTTGAATCATCGAGCATGGAGAGGTCTCCTCAGGAGGATAAGTATGGTGCGCTTCAAGAGAGTGTCGATCTGTCTGCTGATCTTCTGGCTCGCCGGGACGGTTCATCTCCTGGCGCAACAATCTTTGGGATCCATTACCGGCACGGTCACCGACAGTTCCGGGGCGGTGGTGCCGAACGCAAAAGTTGAAGCCAAAAACCTGGGAACCGGCTTGGTCCTCGACGCCAAGACCAACGGCACCGGCGCCTATCAGTTCTTTGGAGTTCCCTTGGGAACTTACGCCGTCACCTTCAGCATGAAAGGCTTCACGCAGCAAGTCCATTCCCACGTGGCGGTGGAAGCCAATCGAACCATCACGGTGAATGCGACGCTCAAGCCCGGCTCCACCGCCACCACCATCACCGTCACCGGAACCCCGTTGCTCAACAAGGTGGACACGACGAACGGTTACGTCTTGAATCCGACGGTGATCCAAGCCATTCCATTGGGCACCGGGAGTTTCACGCAACTGGCCACCTTAAGTCCCGGCGTGAATGCCGATCTCCTGGCCGGCTCCGGAACGAACGCGGGCTTGGGCAACCAGAACATCTGGGCCAACGGCCAGCGCGACACCAGCAACAGCTTCACCTTCAATTCCGTCAACGCCAACAATCTATTCAACGGCAAGTCTTCCAGCTCCGTGGGCGCCAGCCGTTTCGTGCTCAACACCGGTGAAAACTTCTTGCCGGGCGGGCAGATTCAGACCAACACCTCCGTGTATGACGCTATTGGCCAGGGGCTGCCCACGCCGCCGCCCGAGACCATGGAGGAGTTGCGCGTGAACTCGTCCATGTACGACGCCTCGCAGGGTGCCAACAGCGGCGCGCACATTGAAGTGGTCACCAAATCCGGGACCAACGACATTCATGGAAGCCTATACGGATACCATCAAACCAGCGCTTGGAACGCCACGCCGTTTTTCTTGAAAGCCACCGGCGTCAGCAACACCGCGCCGCCGCTGCATCGCAATGTGTTTGGCGGCATGGTGGGCGGGCCGATCATCAAGAACAAACTCTTTTACTTCTTCTCGTACCAGGGGCAGCGCGTGACCGACGCCTTCAACGGGGCGACGGAAGGCGCGGCCGTGCCGCAGGGGCTCACCGACGATCGCAGCGCCGCCGCCTTGGCGACACTGGCGGGCGTCTCTCCCAGCCAGATCGATCCCGTGGCGCTGGCCATCATGCAGGCGAAAGCTTCCAACGGACAATATCTGGTTCCGTCGCAAAACATATTCAATCCCGACCAGATTTCATCCTTGGGATACGACGCGCTGGAGCACGGGCCTTCGAGCACCTTTGACGCCGATCAAATCAACGCGAATCTGGATTACAATATCGGCGACCGCGATCGCCTCTCGGGAAAATACTATTTTCAGCATAATCCCTCTACCAGCCCTTTTGCGGTCAGTCAGGTCCAGGGCTTCAATCAATCGTTGAACGCCGGAAGCCAGGTGTTCTCGCTCGACAACACCACCACGCTCAACCCAAATATGGTGTGGGAGCAACGATTGGGTTTCATTCGCGAACTTGCCATCGCCAACACGTCGCAGGCGCTCACGCCCAGCAACTTGGGAATCAATCTTCTGGGCAGTCCTTACTTCCCCGGAATTACCATCAGCAACGGGGACGGAAACTTCGACACCCTGCGCATTGGTCCCTCCACCAATTTTGCAAACGCCGGTGTCGCCCAAAATGAGCTGGAGGGCGCGTCCAACTTCAACTGGATGACCGGCCGTCATAGTTTCTCCTTCGGCTTCGACTACGATTACGGACAGCTCAACGTGGACAACCAAGAGAATCAAGTGGCCACGTTTAACTTTCGAGATTTCAGAAGCTTTTTGACGGGCACTTTGGGCGGACGAAACGGCGGGCGCTTGTTGAACGGCGAAACCAATCGCTACTACCGCTCCCACCAGGTGGGCGCCTACATCGAAGACCATTTCAAGATCACCCCGAACCTGACCATCGACGCGGGCTTGCGCTGGGATTACGACGGCCCGCTGGTCGAGAAGTACGGCCGTCTCACCAATTTTTATCCCCAGAATTATTCCTTCGATCTCTCCACCGACACCATCAACAACATCGGTCTGGTGGTGGCCGGCAACAATCCGAATTTCGGGACGCAAGGAGTAAGCCCGTCGACGTTGACGGGGCGGCAATGGGGTTTCGGGCCGCGCTTAGGCCTGGCGTGGAGCCCGTCGTTCGTGAAGAACGTGGTGGTGCGACTGGGCGCGGGCATCTATTACGACCGCGGCGAATTCTTCACGGAGTTCTCGCCGAGCGCGGGCTTGGGGATCAGCGGTCCGTTCGGCGTCACCACGGAGGAACCGTTTACGATTCCATTGAACAGCAGTTGTGTGGGCCCGCAGTGTCTGTCCAACAATCCGTTTGGCACGACGGCGCCGGCGCCGCCGCCCAATAATTTGACGGGCGTACAGGGGCTCGTTCACAACCTGTCGCAACTCAGTGGTTGTCCGGAGCCGGTCACGCCGACGTGCACGCCCACCGGGTTTGCCAACTTCGCGTTCCTCTTCGGCGGGTACGATCCCGCCAACACGCTGCCCTATTCGGAAAACTGGAGCATCGATCTGCAATGGCAACCGCGCAACGATTTGGTGTTGACCCTGGGCTACACCGGCAATCACGGCGTGCATGAATTGCTGCCCATTCCGTTCAACCAGCCGCTCATCGCCACGCCGCAACATCCGGTGAACGGGCAGATTTACACTTACGGCTATCAGCCGCTGGACGCCGCCGGCAATCCGCTCACCACCGAGCAAGTTCAAACCACCATCGGCGAATTCTCGTTCTCAGACGGCAACACGGCCCTGCGCGTGCCTTATGTCGGTTACAATCCCAATTCCAATTTCTGGGAAGCCGAGGGAATTTCGAATTACAACGCGCTGCAGTTCAGCGTCAACAAGCGGTTCAGCCAAGGCTTCCAGATCAACGGTTCGTACACATGGTCGCACACGCTCGACGAGGGCAGCGGACTGCAGCTTTTCTACAACGGCAACAATCCGCTCGATCCCCACTCGGCATACGGCAACGCCGGCTTCGATCGCACGCACGTGGTCGTGGTCAGTTACCTGTACCAGTTCCCGAAGATCGGGCATGGCAACTCGCTTTTCAGCAAGTTCATCGACGGCTGGGGTATCAGCGGCATTACGACGCTCGAAAGCGGACAGCCGTTCAGCGTGTACGACTTCTCCGGCTCGGTCGCGAGCATTTTCTTCAGCGCCGACGATTTCATCACCAATCCCCTGCTGCCGATCGCTCCGGGACAGACCAGCTCGCAAGTGCAAACGCAAGGCACGACGGGCGTGAACGCCGGAAACGTCTACTTCAACCCCAATTCGTTCACCATCCCCACGCTGAATCCGGGGCAGAGCGGCGTGCCTCCGTGCGGCCCCACCGTGGGCGGCACCTCCACCAACTTCTGCGATACCGTGGAGACCGGCTACGGCGCCACGGGACGCAACATCTTCCGCGGACCCTTCCAGTCGCGCTTCGACTTCTCGGTGCAGAAGGACACCCGCATCAACGAGCGCTTCACGCTGAACTATCGGGTCGACTTCTTCAATCTGTTCAATCACCCCAGCTTCGACGCCCCGAACAACAACGTCACCCTCAACGGATGCTTCAATCCTCAACCCTGCTACGTGAATCCGCCTCCCTCGAACCAGGGTATCGGATTCATCCAGAACACGCTGGGGAGCCCGCGCTTCATCCAGATGTCCCTGCATTTGGAATTCTGAAACCATGCTTTGGTAGCCACGAATCCCCCGGATTTTTGGGGGATTCGTGGGCTTGATCCACAGTCCTACTTGAAACGCGCGCCGTCTTGGCTTCGACGAAAAGCCCACGCATCCTCCGCGGAGGATGCCTGCTTACCACAACAAAGACATCGCTGCAGGGGCGCTTCATCTCGAGAGCGGCCCGCGCATCGCCCGCGCTATCCAAAATAATGAATGCAATCTGATTTAGATTTCTGTACCGTACGACCGCCGACAATTCAGACCGAAGGGAGAATCTCAGACGAGATGAAGAAGAGACACATCGCTCTCAAGGCCGCGGTATGTGGAATTCTAGCAGTGCTGTTTCTTGCCGCCGACCATTTCTTTGCCGCGCCAGCGGCCGCACCGCCGGCCACCGAAAAGGTGACCATCCTCTACTCGAACGATTTTCACGCGGCGGTGGAACCCATGACGGCCACCT
>CAZIDA010000295.1:3789-4891 GCA_964537865.1 uncultured Acidobacteriota bacterium | reverse complement strand
CTGAAAGGGACGATTATGATAGCCCAGGGTTGTCCGCCAGCTTTTTGGCGGACTACCCTGGGTATCGGATCGCCCCAGCGACACAACCCTGAAGGGGTTGTGTCATACGTTCTTTCCTATTTTCGGGGCAGGCTAACGCGCATGAATCCTTGGTCCGGATGGGCGCGAGCCTTTTCTATGAATTCAACGCCTTCTCCTAAAGGAATTCTTTCATGACTCGATATGGAACAATCGTTTCCACGGGGCGGTTTGTCCCGGAGATTGAAGTCAGCAACGATGAATTGCGCAAGCGGTTTGCGCATCTTCCCGATTTTGTCGACAAGATGGAAGCCGGAAGCGGCATCCGCACGCGCTGGCATGCGCCGGAGAACTGGGCCACGTCGGACGTGGCGTTGCCGGCGGCGCGTCAGGCGCTGGAGCGCGCGCACCGCAAGCCGGAAGATCTGGATTTGATTATTCTGGGCACGGATTCGCCGGACTACGTCACGCCGTCCACTTCAGTCGTTCTTCAGCACAAGCTGGGCGCCAAGAACGCCGGCACATTCGATGTCGGTTGCGCGTGCGCATCATTTCCTACCGGTGTCGACGCCGCCTGCGGATTCATCGCGAGCAATCCATCGATGCGGTCGATCTTGGTGGTGGGAGTTTACTTGATGCACAAACTCGCCGATCCTCAGGATCCGATGACTTTCTTTTACGGAGACGGCGCGGGCGCCGCGGTGATCGAAGCCTCCGACAAGCCTGGCTTCATTGCGTCGGCCTTCAACGCCGACGGCGCGTATCATTCCTACTGGGGAATCTATTCCGGTGGAACGTTCGAGCCGGCGACGGAAGAATCTCTGAAAGCGGGACGGACCACCGTCAAGATGTTGAATCGCTATCCTCCGGAGATCAATGAAGAAGGTTGGCTGAAGGTGGTGCGGCGTCTGGCCCAGAACGGCGTCTTCCAAGTGAGTGACATCGATTTCACCATTTTCACCCAAGTGCGCAAGCCAACCATCGAACTTGTCATGAAGAACCTGGGCCTGCCGATGGAACGAACGCACATGGTCATGGATAAATTTGGCTACACCGGCTCCGCCTGCATCGGGATGGCTTTGGA
>CAZIDA010000295.1:0-3689 GCA_964537865.1 uncultured Acidobacteriota bacterium | reverse complement strand
TGTCTTCTCTATGATTCATGCCGACATTTTAGGGGAACGCTCTCGGCTGACGCCGGAGAGAACGGCGCTCGTAGGTGTGTCGAGCGGCGAGCGACTTTCCTATCGCGAGCTTGAGGCTCGGGCCGTGCAGTGCGCTCGATTCTGGAACGAATTGTGCGGATTGAAGCGAGGAGATCGAGTTGGCATCCTGTCCCACAATTGCGTTGAGATGGTCGAAGCGTTTTGTGCGGCCGGAAAATCCGGAGTCGTTCTCGTTCCACTCAACGCGCGTCTGACCGCGCCGGAGTTGAAGGACATCATCCTTGACAGTGGAATGCATGTGCTGATGTACGGCGAAGGTTTCGAAGAAACGGCGCGAGCGTTGAAGGAAGTTGCTTCGCTTCGAGAATGGATCAGTCTTCATCCATCGGCAAGCGGATTGGAATCCGATTACCGAAGACTCATCGGGACTCTCGGCGATTCAGACTGGAAGCGCGCGGAATGCGAACCGGAAGATCTTTATTGCCTGCTTTACACCAGCGGCACGACGGGAAAGCCGAAGGGCGTGATGATTCCGCACCGCATGGCCGCTTGGAACGCTCACAACACGGCCATCTGCTGGGAGCTGGGGCCGACCGACGTGGCGCCGGTATTTACTCCGATGTATCACGCCGGGGGACTGGCGGTGTTTCTGACATCCATCTTTTTGGTGGGCGGCACGATCGTGTTGCATCGCGGTTTCGACGCCTCCGAAGTTTGGCGAGCGATTGAACGCGAGCGCGCCACGGTCGTCTTCGGAGTCCCCACGATTTTCAAAATGTTGATGGAGGCGCCGGAATTTTTGACGGTCGATCTGAGCTCGGTGCGTTGGTGCATCAGCGGCGGCGCCCCCTTGCCGCTCTATTTGATCGAAGCCTATCAGCGCCGCGGCATCGTCTTCAAACAAGGATACGGAATGACCGAGGTGGGCGTGAATTGTTTTTCCATGACCGTGGAGCAGTCCAAGCGAAAAATCGGTTCGATCGGGAAGCCGATGATGTTCACGGAGGCGCGGCTAGTGGATGGAAACGGCCAGGAAGTTTCCGCCGGAGAAATCGGAGAGCTATGGCTGCGCGGCCCACACGTCTGTCAAGGATACTGGAATAATCCGCGAGCCACCGCGGAGGCGCTGGACGCCAACGGCTGGTTTCACACCGGTGACTTGGCGCGGCGCGACGCCGACGGATTTTTCTACATTGCCGGGCGACAAAAGGATATGATCATCAGCGGCGGCGTGAACGTTTATCCCGCTGAGATAGAAGCGGAACTGCTCTTGCATCCGGAGGTCCGGGACGCGGCGGTCATCGGCGTGCCGGATCAGACCTGGGGCGAGAAGGGAATTGCTTTTGTGGTCCGGAGTCCCGGCGCGACGCTCAGCGCGGAGGTCTTAGGCGATTATCTTTCCCAACGCTTGGCGAAATTTAAAATTCCCAAGGCGTTTATGTTCGTCGAAAGCCTGCCCAGGACTCCTTATGGAAAGGTTCTGAAAACCGATTTAAGACAACGATATCTTCATTCCAATTGAACGCGGAGGCAAGTTATGACGAAGCCCATTTATATCGCTTCATATCATCAATCGAAATTCGGAAAGCTGATGGACCTGACGGCCCCGGCCATCGTGACGAAAGCGGTGGAAGGCGTGTGCGGAGAAATTAAAGTGGCGCCGTCGGTGATCGACGTGGGATCGATCGGCGCGGCCTGCAACTTCTCGCTTAACAAACAAGGATTGCTCTCCGGCCTTTTGGCGATGGTGCCGGGTTTGGAAAGCAAACCTCTCGAAGCCGTCGAGAACGCTTGCGCCAGCGGAGGACAGGCGATTCTCTCGGTCATCTACAAATTGCTGCTGGGACAAGGTGAAGTCGGCGTCGCCGTGGGTTATGAAAAGATGCGCGACAACGAAGGCAAAATGGACGGCAAGCTCATCGGCGAAGTGCTGGGCTATTTCTCGCATCCTGACGAGCGAACGGGAAAGGTCTTTGTCTTTCCGCACATCTTTGCGGAAGTCATGGACTGCTACATGAAAGTGCACGGCGTCAGCGAAGAGGCGTTGGCGCAAATCGCCGTGGTGGAATACGGCAACGCCAAATTCAATCCGTACGCTCAAATGCAGAAGGTCCAAATCACGCTGGAGCAGGCCCTGAAGATTGAAGGCATCAACCGCTACGTGGTGGAAGGCCTGCCGCTCAAGACTTACGATTGCTCGCAGATCACCGACGGATACGCGGCCATCTTGTTGGCGACGGAAGCCGGATTGAAAAAACTCGGCGTCGCCAAGGGCGAGTGCATCGAGATCGCCGGATATGGCCAGGCCACCGATCCGCTCAAAAAAGAAGGTCGCGACATCCTGCGTCCGGCCGGCGCGTATCGAGCGATGCAGACGGCGTATGACATGGCGGGAGTGAAGCCCGCGGATGTCAATATTGCGGAAATTCACGATTGCTTTACGGTGATGGGCGCCATCGGCACCGAGGTCATCGGCAAGGCCGCTTACGGCAAAGGCGCGCAGTATTGGGTGGAAGGCAAGGCCGGCGTTAATGGCGACTGTGCGATCAACACCTCCGGTGGTTTGATTGCGAAAGGTCATCCGGTCGGCGCCACGGGCGTTGCCATGGTGGGATGGGCGGCACAGCAGTTGCGCGGAAAAGCGCCGGCGGAATTGCAGGTCAAGAATCCACGGGCCGCCACCACCTTCAACATCGGCGGACCCATCTGCGCGTCGGTGTGCACGGTGTTGAAGCCGGCAAAGTAATTTCGGTTTTAGACCCGAGTTGTGGTAGACCCGGCGAGCGCTCCTCTCGCCGGGGAGTTGCGTGCGAGACAGGTCGGTGTCGTCGATGCCCGATTCCCCGCCGAGAAGAACGTTCGGCGGGGCTACCTGAGCGCGCAACCCACTGGCGCTTCTCAGGGCGGGGCTTTTGTGTGAGGAGTTCTCTGGATTATCGCCTCGCGGCACTCTATGGCGTCGAAACGAAGAATCTTAGTAAGGCGGTCAAACGCAACCACGATCGCTTCCCTGAAGATTTCGTGTTTCAGCTTACATCTGAGGAACTTGAGAACTTGAAGTTCCAAACTGGAACTTCAAGCTCCACTCATGGCGGCCGACGAAAACCTGTCTCCGCCTTCACCGAACAAGGGGTGGCGATGCTTTCCAGCGTGTTGCGAAGCAAGCGCGCCATTCAAGTCAATGTGGGAGTACAATGGCACAGAATGCCTCTTCTGGGATATCCTCAAAAACACAATAGTTAATCACCCACCGCAAGTGGCTTCGATTTATAAAATTCTATTCCGCGCTGAGTTGCGAACGGTCGTTGAACTTTCAAAAATCGATTTGCGAAAGCAGATAGGGAGGCGCTTGCGATATCGACCTAAGTTCGCCTGTCCCATTCATTTGCCTTGCACTATTTCAGGCTGAGCCAGCGCCTTTTAGAAAATGAGGCGCCATGGCTAATTCGAAACTTCGGTGAGGGAGCTTTCTGTCTGCTCAAAAGATCAGTTTCTTCGAGAGCGGCCCACCAAAGACGCAGCAGAAACGATTTTCGAAGACGCATCGATGGTCCGGAAGTGATGCATTTTTTTTGAGTGCGCCGCCGCAGCGGCGCTTTGGATGCCGGGGGCGATGAATCCGGATCGTGGAACCCGTCGCACGGATCCAAAGCGGTGTTCCGCCGCGG
>CAZIDA010000294.1:0-4892 GCA_964537865.1 uncultured Acidobacteriota bacterium | reverse complement strand
CTCGGCCCGCACCAACTGCCGTTGTCCTGCAGACCGCCGCACACCAGGTACGGCGTGGCCATGTTGAACGAGACTTCATAAAACTGGCCGAGCGGATAGGTGTTGATGAAATCCCAGGAGAGACCGCGGTCGTAGGTCTGATGAATGCCGCCGTCGCTTCCGGCCCACATGTGATTGGAATTGGCCGGATCGATCCAAAGGCCGTGGAAGTCGCCGTGAATCAAGCGCACCACGTTGCTGCGGAAAGTCTTGCCGCCGTCCTCGGAATAATACATCTGCGCGCCGGCGAGCCAGACGCGCTGATCGTTGTTGGGATCGATGCGCACTTGGCTGTAATACATCGGGCGGGGATTGACGGCGCTCATCTTGGTCCACGTCTCGCCCTTGTTGTCGCTGCGATAGATACCGCCGGCCTTCAGGTTTTCAATCAGCGCGTAGACGATGTTGGGATTGCCGCGATAAACCTCGACGCCGATGCGGCCGATGTCGCCGTCTTGGACCGAGGGGAGACCCTTGGTAAGCTCGGTCCAATGCGCGCCGCCGTCGATGGTTTTGTAGAGGCCGCTGTGCGGACCGCCGCCGTTAAAGCCGAACGCGGTGCGGCGTCGTTGATACATCGCGGCGTACAGCGTGCCGGGGCTTTGCGGATCCATGGCGATGTCGGTGGCCCCGGTGTCTTCGTTGATGAAGAGCACCTTCGTCCAGGTCTTGCCGCCGTCGGTCGTTTTGTAAACGCCGCGGTCTTTGCTCGGTCCCCACAGATTGCCGGTGGCGGCCACATACACGACGTTGGGATCGTGCGGGTCGATGACCACGCGCCCGATAGCCATGGTTTTGTCGAGACCCAGATGCTCCCACGTCTTCCCGGCGTCGAGCGACTTGTACACGCCGTTGCCCCAGGACGAACTTTGCCGGTTGTTGGATTCACCGGCGCCGACGTACAGAATGCTGGGATCGGACGGCGCGATGGCGATGTCGCCGATCGACGAGACGGCCTCGTCGTCAAACACCGGCGTCCAGGTGGCGCCGTTGTTGACCGTTTTCAGAATGCCGCCGGACGCCGTGCCGACGTAAACAATGGAAGGATTGCTTTCCACCACCGCGAAAGCGTCGATGCGCCCACCCATGATCGCCGGGCCGATCGAACGCGGTTTCAAATTCTTGAAGTAGGAATCGTCGAGCTTCAACGCCTTTTCCTGCGCGAACGACACGGTGACCGCGCCCGCGAGGAAAATCAGAACCACTCCCCACACGACCAAGTTGAATGCTGGAGATCGTTTTCTCACGACATGCCTCCTTGATAGGTTGAATCGAAGGTGACCGCGGGTATCCTCAGGTATGCGTGAATAAGAGACGGTCACGCGACGAGCAGCGTTACGAGATTAAATTTCCGAATTACCTGAGGGGTGATTCACAACGGAACCAAACACGGATTGCTTTTCCTGGAACACGCGCCTCGGCTACAATGAGTCGCTTCATTCGATCGTAGACGCGACCTGAAGCGATCCTGAATTCCGCGCCAAAGAAGGACGTCTCTTTGAAGAAAAGCGCCGCGGCATCCATCCTCATCTTCGTTCTACTCGCTCCGGTCGTCGTGTTTGGGCAGCCGAACAAAATCATTCCGCGCGGCGCCAAGATTTACATTCAGCCAAATCAAGGTTTCGAAGCGTATCTCATGGCCGCGCTCCTCAAGAAGAAAACCCCGGTGACGATTGTGACGCTTCCCGATAAAGCGGACTTCATCATGACCAGCGCGTTCAAACAAGGCGCCAAGCCGGGAATCCCCGAGATCGTGCTCTTGGGAAAAACGAAAGCCAATCAGGATGCCGGCGTCTCCGTCAAGAACCTTAAGACGGGGACCGTTTGCTTCACCTATTCGGTTCACAAATACAATGCCGCGCACGGCCTGGAGAGCACCGCGGAAGCCATCGCCAAACATCTCAAAGAAAAAATCGAATCCGGGAAGTAAGAGCCCGGCGGTTTGAGGAAGGCACAGGTCTGTTCGCCGAAAGCCAATCGATCTATTTTCAGGCGAAGAATTCAAATCACCCAAAAGGTGTGCGACAATGACCGCCATCGACAAGGAGGATGCGCGGAAATCATGCTTGAAAAGTTTAGAAATCCGGTAAGCGGGCTGACGCACCTGATCGCAGCGATGGCCGCGGCCGTCGGCCTGGGGCTGCTCTTGTGCCTCGGCCGTGGCAGCGCCACCAAGGAAGTATCGCTGCTGATTTATGGTGCGGCCTTGGTGTTGATGTTCTCCGCCAGCGCGGCGTATCACCTCATCAAGTCGGGACCCCGCGGCGTGCGGCTTCTCCGCAAGATCGATCATTCCTCCATCTATCTGCTCATTGCCGGGACGTACACGCCCATCTGCCTGCACTACTTCACCGGATTTTTGCGCGGTGGGCTGTTGGCCATCGTTTGGACCATGGCCGTCGTCGGCATCGGCGTGAAGGTGTTTACTCTTCACGCGCCTCGCTGGGTGAGCGCCGGAATCTACCTGGTAATGGGCTGGCTATCGGTCATGGCCATCAAAGAAATGTTTTTGGTGATGCCGGTCGGCGCACTCGTGGGCATCGTCTTGGGTGGTGTCTTCTTCACGGTCGGCGCGGTCGTGTACATCACTCGATGGCCGGACCTTTTTCCGAACCGCTTCGGTTTCCATGAAGTCTGGCATATTTTTGTCATCCTCGGCTGCCTGAGCCACTTCTTGGTGGTGACCCTGTATGTGGCCCCGCGCGGCGGCTCGTGATCCCTGGTTGATCTACATTGTGGTGGCCGACCTGAACGCCAGCATCGAGCGATGCCGCGCCCGAGGAGGCAAGGTTATCGCGGGTCTCAAGAGCCTTGGCCCGCAGGCTCGCTTGGCCGTCATTCAAGACCATGCCGACGTCGTCGCAGCGCTCTATGAGCAAGAACGGTGATCCCCTCGCCGGCCCCGGCCCTTTCTTGACAACCTCGCATGCTATAATTTCCGGATGCCATCGCAAGGTTTCTCATCGGCTATTGTGGAGGCCCGGCGGCAAAGCCGGATCTTGCGGTGCGCCCTTTTCTCAATCCTAATTCTTCTTCTTGCCGGCGCGACCGCGTGTTCGCGCTCTGAAGCGCACTTTTACGGCAAGGCGGAAGGGGCGCAACGGGTCGGCAGCTACGATCAGGCGGTGCAGCTTTATCAAGCCTACTTGAAGAAATATCCGCACGGGGAATATGTCGAGAAGAGTTTGTACAATCTCGGAAACATCTACTATCTCAACTTGCGCGACTCGAAGAAAGCGCGGGGGGCTTACGAAGATTTCCTGAACCGCTATCCCAACAGCCAATACGCCTTCACGGTCGGCGAGCGGCTGGCGGAGTTGTACGAACGCGACTTGCAGGATTTCCGCAAAGCCATCGACGTGCTGGAGCAGATTTCCATGCGCACGCCGAGCCGCAAAGATTGGCGGCGCGTCCGCTTTGAAGTGGCCAACGACTATTTTCGATTGGACGAGTTCGACCAGTCGATCGTCGAGTTCAACAGGTTGATTCAGGATCAGCCGAACGAAGATCTTTCCGACCAAGCCCGCATCAAGATCGCGGCCATCTACGAAATCCGCAAGCAATGGCGCGAGGCCATCGGCCAACTGCAGCAGGTGATCAACCAGTCGCAATGCCGCGAGTGCCGCCGCCAGGCGGAATTTGAGCTGGTGGATTGTTACGCCGCGCTGGAACGCTACGATCAAGCCATCGCGGCGATAAAACAGATCACGCCGCGGCCCGAGGATCGCGACTTTTTGGCGCAACGCCTCTCAGAGCTTGAGAAGCTGCGCCGCAGCCGTCACACCCCGCGTGAAGTAAACTGGCGAACTGTTCGTCCGCGCCGCCGCCGGGCGTCCAAGTAGGGCGCGATCATGTTTCGTCCCATGCTTACTTTCTCCTGGAGCGCGAATGGAGGCCCACTGCAGCCGTGGCGGCCCTCGATCGAAAAATCGGGAGCCGCAAGGATGCGTTGAAATTTTCCTATCTCGTCCTCCGAAAAGATGGTAAAAATGTGCTGGATTTGAGGCGGCCATCCGTTCGATCGCAGGAAGTTTCAGCCTGTTGGCGTGTGGTCAGCGAGCTGATCGTCGAGAAAGGAAAGCAACGGGCAATTCTCTGCGGAGAGGCCGGACGCATTCCGTTCATCCGGCTGGATCGTCACAAATCTTCACTCCATCAAAACTTCGGATCGTTGAGCCGCGGCGACGTGGTGAAGGCGGAGCGCGACGAGGCGCGCGAGAGCAAGCGGCGCGTCATCGGCGCCACCCGCGTGGAAGAAATCTGAAGAACGAAACTTTTGCCGGGAGGCTGAATTGAAAAAACTGTTAACGATAATGATGGCGAGCCTACTGCTTTTTGCGGTGGCGTGCAAGAAAGCGACCACCCAGTCGACGGAAGAGCAGGCCATCAAACAGGCCATGGGAACGTATCTGGCGAAGAAGGGGCTCAATCTGAAAAGCATGACGGTTGACTATAAGAATTTTCAGATCGCCGGGAACCAAGCCACCGTCGACGTGCTGTTCCAGAGCGGCCAGTCCAGCGACATGAATATTGGATTCAAATACACATTGAATAAAGATGCCAACGGCTGGCAGGTCGTCAAGAGCGAAGCCACCAGCGGATCGATGTTCGGCGGACACGCCGGCGGAGAGCCTGCCAGCGGCGCCGCTGTGTCCGGAGAAGGACAATTGCCGCCCGGACATCCCATGGTCGCGCCACCTCCCGCGGGAGGCCAGCCCGTGGGCGCAATGGAACCGGCGCATAAGGAAACTCAACAGAAGAAGAAGTAGTCGCGACTGTTCGGTTCTGGTCCCTGAAGGGGACACCTTCAATAGCCCAGGGTTGTCCGCCGGCTCTTTGGCGGACTACCCTGG
>CAZIDA010000293.1:0-4895 GCA_964537865.1 uncultured Acidobacteriota bacterium | reverse complement strand
GGAGCGCAAGGGAAAGAAAACTCCTTCGTCGATGACCTTCTGCTGTCCTTGTCGGCTCAGGATGTACCGAATGAACTCTTCCATCGCTGGAGGGAGGGGCTTGCCCGGCTTTTTGTTCACGTCGAGATAGGAAACCCGGCTCAAGGGGTAATGATCCAAGGCCACTTCTTTGTAAGTCGGCGCGTAATACGGGCCGCGGGGATTCACGGCGAGGGCGAGCGGTCTCGTACTCCGCGTGATGAACGACATGCCGCTGTATCCGATGCCGTACTTATCCCATCCCACCCACAGCGGAACCGGCATGATGACTTTGTTGGTGAGATTCATGTCCTCACGCCACTCTCCCCGCCGCTCGCCGACCGACAACACTCTTTCGCGGACGAACTCCTCGAACCCATTCCACGGCCTCACCCCGTAAACGTGAATGGGCTTGTCCGCCCATGCGCCGATGAGCCCGAGTTGCCCCCAGGTGGTAATGGGGTGCCGATAGCCGCGGTATCGCGTCCGGGAAAAGACGGCGTCCAGTTGCCGATACGTGAGTTGCCGCAGGGGATTATCCTTGTTGACGATGAATACGATCGCATCCAGGAAACCGTAATGATCGAAGCCGCCGCCCACAATGGGGATGCTGGTGGGTGGGTACCCATACTTGGCCTTGAACTCCGCGATGTCGCTCACTTTCAGTTCCCGCGAAATAAACGCGCCATCGACCTTTCCTTCAATCAACCACCGCGGGGCCTTCCCGGAGTACGGTGGGGGCACGCTGATGTGAACATTCGGATAATACTGTTTGAACCCGTCGATCCAGAGATCCACCAGTTGCGGAAGGATGTTGAAGGCCGCACCGGTGATCTTCCCGGAAAGGTCCTTTCCGTACCGCGGCGTGAATCGCGGCAGAGCGTCGTCGAGGCGCGGCTGCAGGAACTCAGGGGTCGGCAACGGCCGGCCCTCCTGATCCCAGGAGGAAGGATTGACCGGAAGCCGATAGACGTCTGACGCTTCCGGCTTCGGGGGCTTCGATTGCGCAAACGCCAATGCAGTCATCCCCGCCACGAGGGCCACTACCAGGAAAACCTTTTTCATGAAAATAAATCCTTCCCTGAAATTTCGTTCACCTTTCCGCTATTAGCGCGCGCGGCACGGGGCTTACCAGATCAGCTTCAGCGCAAATTGAATCTGCCTGGAGGTTGTGACGGTGCTGGTGATCAGGCCGGCATTCGATAGCATCGCCCCGTTGATATTGAATATATTCGTCGTCCCTTTGAGCGGCGGAGCAAGGTTGGTGTGATTTAGCGCATTGAAGAACTGTGCTTGGAACTGCACTCGGAAGCTCTCGGAGATTTTGGGGACGGGGACATCTTTGATCAAAGTCGTATCCAGATCGACCAAGCCCGGACCGATCAAGGAATTTCGGCCGGAATTACCCAGAGTCAGCGGTGAGGGGAGCGTAAAACAGGCCGTGTTGATGTAATCAACGCTGCCGGGATTGGTGGCCGGACAGCCTGCCACCCGGTTCGGATAGTCAAAGGTGAGGGAGCTGTTTTGCCCGAGAATGTTGCCGCTGATTTGTGGCGTGAACGGCAATCCACTCCGGAGACTGAGGATGCTGCCCCACGTCCAACCTCGCAGCGCCCAGGCTGCCGGTCCCCAGGATTTTGGCGGCTGCGGGAGGGTCCACAGATAATTGACCGTGGCGACATGTCGAAGATCGTAGTCCGACAAGCTCCGGTTCAGACTCAGGTCGAACCACGGCATGTTCACCACCGAGTTGTCGAACGTCGAACCGGCCACCGATGAAGAACTCGTGTCGAGATTCTTCGACCATGTGTAGGAGCCCTCATACCGGAAGGAACTTCCGATCGTGCCGTTGAGTTTCACCTGCAGGCCATTGTAGGACGAAGTGCCGGCCCAGAGCAATCCCGCAACGTCTCCGTTGGACGGATTGATGGTCGCGCCGCTTCCCTTCGGGCTCGGCCAGACATATCCCGCCGCGGTCTTCGTGGGTAACACCATGTTCATGTCCGGCGCGTTGAAAGGCTGGTGGACGCCTTCCGAACCGATGTAACCGACCGTTGCCGTAATCCCTCGGAGAAATTGGCGCTGAACGGTCAAGTTCCACTGCATCACATAATTTCTCGAAGGATTCGGTTGGATGTAGGCTTGGCGCAAGCCGGAGAGCAATCCCAAGCCTTTGGTCGGGAAGGTTCCCGCGGGTAATTTGCTGTTGCTGCCTTGGCTGAAGTAGGGCGCGGACAGCATCGTCTCCAGCTCGAACAGGTAGGGCAGCGGAAGAACGTCATAAATTCCGAATCCGGCGCGGACCGAAGTCTTGCCGTCGCCGAAGGGATCCCAGGCCAACCCGACGCGCGGCTCGAAGTTGCGCAACGTCGGGTTGGAGAAATACGGCGATCCTGTCCTGGGACTGATCGACTCGGGGGTGGGGAGGTTCGAGAGTTTGTTTTGAACTTCCGTTGGAACCGTCGCCATCTCGTACCGAATTCCCAAATTCAGCGTGAGGTTGTTGCGCGCCCGCCAGTTGTCCTGGAAGTAACCCGCGAAAATGGTCTGTCGAATACCCATTTCCAGCAGGTTCGGAGAGAGCGCGGAAGCCAGCGAGGTTGGTTTGTTCTGCAAGAAGTTGGCCAGCGAGCCGAACTTATAAGATCCCAAGGCGTGAGAGCTTCCCAGCTCGTTCGACTGGATGCGCTCAACATTCATGCCAAACTGCAAGGAGTGATTCCCGCGGGAGGAAAAAACATCGTCGTAATACTGAAACGTGTTGTAGTGGTACTTGAATTCCCCCAGACCATTGGGGCCGCCCTGGAAGCTTTCAATCCCGGTCACAGTGATCTGCCCCGGGGGCAATCCCGTCAAGAACCCCAACGATGTGTCGTTGGCCAGCGGATTGATCACCGCGAACGTCCTCGGCGCGTCCGCCACGGTTCGCGTGAATCCGACGCGGGCGGTATTGAGGAGTTGGGAATTGAACACGTGGGTCTCCTCGAGGGTCGCCATCTGGCGTCTGATCGAGGTCCCGATGACCAGAGCGTCCATATTGTCCGGCCCCTGCGTGTTCCCGTTATCAAACAAGTAGGTGCCGTGCATGAAGTCATCCGACGAGAAGGTGTGATCCACCCGGGTGGTAAAGAAGTCCTCGTTTGCTCGTTGATTGCTTCCAAACGAATAGATGCCCGTATCGCCGCTCGTCGGTCCATTGGGAAGCGGCCAGAGGGCAAGGTAAGGGGCCACCAGCGGATTGACTTTGACCGTCCCCTTAACCAACTGCCCCGTGCGGGCAAGAGCGGTCGGAACAAAGATCAAGTCGGAGTTTGTCAAGGCCTGACGAATGCCCTCGTAATCGGCAAACACAAAGGTGCGGTTTTTGATGAGGGGGCCACCCGCGGACGCGCCGAATTGATTGCGGCGGAAGGGAGGAACAGAGGATCCGTCGAAAAAGTTGCGCGCGTCCAGCGCGCTGTTTCGCAGGAATTCGTACGCCGTGCCGTGAAAACTGTTGGTGCCGGATTCGGTCTGCGCATTGATGATCCCCCCGGAACTCAAACCGTAAGGCGCGGGCGCATTGCTCGTGATCACCGAAAACTCCTGCACGGCATCTACGCCCAGATTCAATCCCAGCACGCCTCCCGGCGCGGCATTGGCATAATCGTTGATGCTGACTCCATCGACCCGATAGTTGTTCTGCTGGGGCCGGTTTCCTCCGATCGTGAGCTGGGCGCCCACGCCGCGATTCAATCGAGTGCTGTTGGTGACGTTGCTGCTCGGCTGGGTGAGAACCTGCGAGACGCCGGGCTCGAGCACCGCTAACGACGCCCAGTCGCGCCCGTTCAAGGGCAAATTCTTCACCGTTCGAGAACCGACGACGCCACTGATTGTCGCATCCGCAATATCCACTTGAGGGGGGGCGGCATTTACACTGACTTCCTGCGTCACACTCCCCACCTGCAGCTTGAGGTTGACGATGGCTTCCCCTCCCACGGTCAAGGTGATATTGGAAGCGACCGCCTTGGAGAAACCCGGCGCCGTGGCGTTGACCACATACGGCCCAGGCACCAGGTTTGGAACGTTGTAGAATCCCTGCGCGTTTGACGTCACAGCCCGCACCACGCCCGTCACCGCATTGCGAACTTCCACCTTCGCCTGGGGCACGACACTGCCGGAGGGATCGGTCACCGTCCCTTCGATCGTCCCTCCGGACACCTGTGCCCAAAGGGTCACGCTCAATAGCCCTAAACCCAAGAATATTTTTAAAGCACCCTTCATATATCCCTCCGTGGCTCGCCGCCCTTCGTTTCTTCGCCTAGCAAACGATGAATGCTTCCTTTTCTGTGACCGAGTCAGCAGAGGGCTATGAGATGATTGGGACGAAATGCTGCCCCGCCCTCACGGAACAACATCGCGAGAGAATGGTCGGCCGACTCTTAGAACTTAGTGTCGATGGAAATCGGACACTTGATAGCCTGCGCTTTCCGAATATTGAGCCTGCCATCCGAGGCCCAGCCGGAATGGAATGAACGTTGTGAACGTTACAATCGTTCGTTTTCCACATGAATCAACGATGAATCCATGATTAAAAAGAATACAGAAATTCCCGGCCCGGCAGCGACGCCCGATTCGCCGTCCGAGACACTTATTCCACTGTTGAGAGTCATTCCAGTCCATCTCCTAATCAGTGGTGTCGAAGAGCGCTTTCAGAGACGGAATCTCTTTTTGCAGTTGATCCCGCAAACGGTTCGCGCGCGCGAGGAATTTGGTCGCGTCATCGCCAGCCCCATAATGAAATACCACCGCCAACGCCCCGATGATCTTCCCGCTCTTGTCCTTTAAGGGAGTGAGGACCTCATAGCGACCCTTCTCTTTTTGTGCTTCCTGCACCG
>CAZIDA010000292.1:0-4931 GCA_964537865.1 uncultured Acidobacteriota bacterium | reverse complement strand
GGTGGTAGAAGTCGATGAGGTCTTCGAACTTGATGCCGTTGAAATCGGCGAAGAGCGACATGGCCTGCGGTCGGCCTTTCTCGACTTCGGCGCGAACATTTTCGATGATGGCCTGCGGATGAATCTTCTCCTGGATGTAAATCGGCACGGCGGGCACCGCCAAATCCCGGCTATCTTGCTCGTCCTTGCCTTTCCACACCAACTGCGGGTCCAGCGACGCATCGCGAGGATAGAGAACGATCTTGGGGTTTTTCTCCTGATCCTCGACAAAATCGCGCAATTCCTTGGTGGGAATGTTGGCGCGCTTGTCACTGTGCTTGTGAGCCATGACCGGAATCGATTTGCTGGTCTTTGTCTTTTTAGGGGGCATAGATTTTGATGGTGATTTTAGTCAAGTTTGTATGCTCTGGTAGCCACGATGAATCGCTTTTCGATTCATCGTGGGCTTCTGAAAATGGCAGGATGCCAATCACGACCAATTGCCCACGATGGATTAAAGAACAATCCATCGTGGCTACCAAACCAATTCAATTGTCAAATTGCGGGGCTAGCTAACGCCGGTTGTCTGCTCACCGGCATTTCATCCCACGTTCTTCCTTCCAGTTCTCGGCCCGCTTTCTTTTTCCGAACACCGCCCCATTGTTTAAAGAAGAATGGGACGCGGGCGCCGCGGCATTGATCGCGAATTGATCTCACCCAGTCCGCTTGCATGGGACGCGCGCCGGGCCCGGATTCTCCTCCGACAATCACCCAATCCATCTCTCGAAGATCGAGATGCTCCAACGGCCCAAGCAACGGTTCGAGGGAAAGGAATTTGATCTTGGCGCCGGTCTTGCGGAGATGGTCGATGCGACGGACGTAATCTTGATTCTCGACGCTGACTCCCATCCAAACATTCTCCGGCCATGAAAGCGAAGGGCTGATTTCCGCAAGGCGTTCCGCACGCTTGGTCAAAATTTGAAAACGATGCCAACGGGCTTGAGTCATAACATCGAACATTTTCCTGATGAATTCGAAGGGAACGTCCATGTGGAAGAGGTCACTCATGGAGTTGACGAAAATGGTCTGCGGCCTCTTCCATCGCAACGGCAGTTCCAACGCCTCCTCATGCAGCGCCAGCTTGAACCCGCCAACATAGTGCGGCTGCCCCATGGCTTGAAGGCGCAAGGCCATCCGCTCGGCATAGCAATGCTTGCAGCCGGGGCTGATCTTCGTGCAACCCGTCAGCGGATTCCAGGTGGATTCAGTCCATTCGATCAATGACTTAGGAGCCATCCCTGTGTGCCTTTGGAGGGACCTTCATTAACGCATCACCCGAATGGGAAATTGCAGATACAAGCAGTCTTTCCCACAAAAGATCAGTGATTCGCTCAATCATTTCTGGGCACCGCCTTGCGCGCCACCTCGACGATTCGGTCAAGTTTCTTTATCACTTCTTCATCAATTTCTTCACGTGGAACAAGCGAAGCGAGTACATGATAGTCTGATTTAGACATGAGGTTGGGCAAGCTCAGTCTTTCGAAATATTTCTTGAAGACCGGGGCAAGAAATTCATCACTTGCCTTGATTCCAGGAGACCATGGATCAACTTTCCCCAAAGTTTTCAATGCAGCAATGACCTCGCCTATCGAATCCCGCATTGTTTTTTCACGTCGTTTTGCCTCAGCTTGGCCAAACAAGTCATTGGGCTGGTCGGACCGAGCATAAGCGAGTAACACGCTCTCCTTGCACAGATAATTCTCAATTTCGTTGCGTTCCCACATCATCTCGACCAGTTCTGAAGCTGCCTGCAAGGACCTTTCAAGATGGTCGAACAAAGCAATTCCAACAAGGTCCTTCTTTGCTTCGCGAAGACCAAAAAAGTGGTCGCGGGCCTTCTGGGGCTGGTTCGCGACATAGTGCACGAAGAGACGCTCAAGATATTCCGTCGCTTGATGTCCAAGGGTTCGCGCAAAAGATTGAAGGATCGCCAGATCGGTTGATCCCTCCAAGTAGAGCACCCAACCAGTCTCCTCGGCTTGGTAATACTGGTCGAACCCCAAGCCGGTGAGTGATTTCATCACCTGGTTCCCGCGGTCATCGATACGGTGTGGTTTGCCAACAAAAGCAATAACCACGTCCCGATCAGCGGCTTCGTCAAGAACAACCTCAGAGTGGCTGGCGGCGACAATCTGTGAGCCTTGTTGCTCGGCAACTTTAGTTATTAGTTGGTAGGTTTGGCGCTGGCGCAGTACCTCTAAATGAGCATCTGGTTCGTCAAGCAAGAGGACCGTACGCGGGTGAGAATACAAGTGAGCAAGAAGTAACAACGTTTGTTGGAGTCCTCTCCCGGAAGAGGAAATATCCAGTTCGATGCCCCCCGGTTCTCGATATGTCATTGTGATTTCACTGCGTTCCTTGACATAAACTGGTGGGAGTAGCGAAACACCGAACAAGCTATTTATATGCTTGGCCAGTTCAGGCCATAAGGTCTGCTGTGACTGTTCGAAAATCTGGTAGCACATGTTTCTTAGCACTTGTGCCGTTTGGCCTTGCCCAATAAGAACACCGATTTCACCAGGCTGCTTGATGAACTCACGGTCTGCAAGACCGGACATTGGGGGAAGGAATGCGACACGTATGCTTCCAGCACCATCTGGAACGTGCATCCTCTCGAGAGGCGCTCTTTCGCTGACCCTTAATGGACGGCAATAGAACGACTCCTCATTAGCGTAATCAAACTCGAGTCCACACACCCATTCCTTGCCATCTGTGATTCCCTCGACCTTTATATCGATCCGAACATTTTTCGTCTGAGGTTTTCCGTCAACGCGAATGGCGTCTCGGACATGGAGATCACGCCACAACAGATTCGCATCAGGGACTGGGATGGAGATGAGGTCTTTTCGATTGATCACCACTCCGGGACGTTTTCCAGAGGGAGCCTTGCCTTGCCTTTTTTCATTCCATCGTTTCAGCCCGACGTCCCAGAGCGCTAATGCCTGGAGTGCCGTCGTCTTACCTGAATTGTTAGGGCCAATCAAAACAACAGCTTGGCTCAAATCAAAATCCACATTGTCAAGCTTTTTGAAGTTCGTGATCCAAATATGAGTCAACATGATCTTCTGCCCCGGCGGAAGGTTGGTGTTTACCCTTCAATAATACGCTATCGCGGCTGCATAGCGGAATCGCCATTTCGAAGGAAAGCTCGAATCGTAGTTTGTGCGTCCCACGGATCAGAAATCTCGATGAACTCCCATCGCCCAAATCCGCCATGATTGTTGATGGCGGGAATCCAAAGGGTGCGGGCTGTGGCGACTTTGGCGGCCTTGTCTTTGCGGGCTTCTCCGGAGACCTCCACAATCAAGTTGAGCGAATCAGCGGCGCCATGCCCGTCTTTGATGCGCACGATGAAATCAGGCGTGTAGTTGTGTTCCTCGCCGTTGAGGGTGTAAGGGATCAAGAAACCCAGGTTCTGATTCTTGACGTAACAAACCACCTCGTCCATGTCTTCCAGGGTCTGCGCCATTTTCTGTTCCCAGGACCCGGTGTCGGCAACAACATGCGAGACGTGGCACTTGTTTGGAGCGGTGGCGTAGGTGGGCCGTGTGGTGTCGAAGTTCACGTACCGAGTCGAACCGACGACGTCGTAAGGACGTAGAATCGGCTGAAGTTTTTTTGATTCGGATCGAGTCGCGACAATCGAGCGATAGATTCGGTCAGCGGCGTCGTTGGCGAACTCCACCATCAGAAGCATCTGCGGGAAAGCGTTGTCCTTGCAGGTCACGCACTCGGCTCTCCAGCGCCTTGAGACATCCAGCAATTGCGGGAAGAGCCAGGGTTTTGCATTACCATCGGCGTCGCGAAAATACTTTTCTAGCACGAGACTGGCAATGCGGAAATCCACTTCCTGTTCACGGCGTGAGCGCAGAGCGTAGAGGTCGTGAATGCTCGCTTCGCCGATGATGGAACTCATCTCAGTTCGCGTGGGCACATCGGCCGTCGACAACGCCAGCCGTGCGCCTTCGGTGAAGGTGACGGATAGCTTGTCCGTCGAGAATTCATGGCGATATCCCATCACGCGCGGAAAGGTGATTTCACAAGCAATCCGGTCCTCCAGCGCGCGCACGTGGGTGGGAGGTGGGCCGGGTTTGGGGTCGGCCGTGGACCCCGAGCATGGGATGAACGAAAAAGGCACGCCATAGACTTCGGCGTATTCGGGATCAAATCTCCCCTTCGCATTCGTGCCGTAACTCATACGGCGCAATCCGCGTCCCACCACCTGCTCGCAAAGAAGCTGCGTGCCGAACGCTCGCACACCCAGGATATGAGTCACCGTGTTCGCATCCCATCCTTCGGTCAGCATGGAGACGGAGACAACGCACTTGATTTGCTCTCCAAGTTTTCCGGGTTTCCCTACGGTGTTCATCACTTCCCGGAGCAGATCTTCGTCGGTCAAGCTGTCGACATCACGGCCCGGGAATCGAGCTCGGTACTCGGACTTGAATTCTTCGATCTCCCGGGCGGCGATTCTCTTAAACTCGGGGCTCATGGCCTCGCCGGATTCGAGCTGTTGGCTATCGATCAGGATGGTGTTGGGACGAGCGCTCCAGTTTCCATTCTCCTCGTTGCTGAAAAGCGGCAGCTTGCCCGGCGCCGCGATGGTCGATCCATTTGGCAGGGTCTTTTCCCAACCGGCGATGTAGTCGAACACCATCTTCGAAACATTCGTGTTATTGCACACCACAATGAAGACGGGCGGCGTCAGGCCCCGCGCTCGGGCCTCGGCGTTCTGCTCCCAGTGTTTGAAATACTTCTCGTAATTGTTGTACAAGCTTTGCAATGCGCCTTCCAATCCGACTGGGATTTTGGGCTCTCCGCCTAATGCGCCTTTTCCACGGCCCTTGTGAGGAAGTTGCTCACGAATCCGCAACCACAGATCACGGTACGTG
>CAZIDA010000291.1:0-4933 GCA_964537865.1 uncultured Acidobacteriota bacterium | reverse complement strand
GTAGGACCACCGGCCTGTCTCAAGTACCACTCCGCATTCTTCCAGGGAGTGTAGGTTATAGCCGCGCTGTTGTACACCTGTCCGCTGATCATGACGAAGCCGGGTTTTTTGGGAATAGTGATTACATCGCGCGCGCTCAGCGCGACATCGGCCGCCGTATTCTGCCAGCGATCGATATCCGACGAGATCTTGATGACGAGGCGACCCGTAGCAGGCTGCGCGCGCAGGGCGGCCACAATCGCCTGTCGCTGTTGCACGTCTGCCTGCATCAGCGCCGCTTGCTCCTGTCCTGTGCCGGCGGATGAAAACTTCGCACTGGCGCCGGCGGCTTCAATGCGCTGGATTAACTCCGTCCGGCTCCTCTCAGCGAGTTGGCGCACCTGCACCCGATCCAGAAGAGCTCCCTCCGGGTACGCGTACTGGCTAAATCCTCCAGCCTGCTTCAGCAAGGTGCTCAGCTTCTCACCCTCTTTAATGCCGTAAGTGCCGGGGTATAGCACTTCACCATTGAGCGTAACCGAAGCGCCGATGTCTTGCCAACCGGCCAACTGGCGGATGGTCAATACATCACCGGGCTTCAGAGCAATGTCGGCCGCGGTATCTCCGGAAAGCGCTTTGGCGATCTCGACCAGCTTGTGTGTGGTCGAAACCTTGGCGCCGTTTTGGACAACGTAGCTGGTGATATCGGCCTCCTGCGTAAAGGCGCTCCGGTTGAAGCCGCCGGCCATGCGCACCAGATCGGCCGCCGTCATCCCCTGGCTGAGAGGGTACTGGCCGGGCCTCAGAACCTCGCCATGAATCCAAACCATGGGAGAATCGATTTCGTAGCGACCGAAGATGTGCACCGTGTCGAACGGCTGGAGTTTGAAGGATTCATTTCCATCCATCAACTCGGTCAGCTTGGCGTCGATGGTGATCGGGCGGTAATCGGGCGGCAGCAGGCGGATGATCTCGACATGCTCTGACGGCTCGGGCAAAAGGTCTTGATACGACTTAACCAGGTCAGAAACTTTCATGCCTTTGTGGAAGGGGTATTTGCCGGGACGGACCACGTGTCCTTCCAGGTACACGGTTTGCTCGCTGTAGGGAAGGATGGGCGAGATGGTGACGCGGTCGCCGTCCTGCACCTGAAAACTGCCGAGGAGATTTTTGAGCGTCTCCTTGTCCGTGGTTTTCGGCAGGTTAACGCTCAGCATGACGTGGCTCTGGTGGGCGTCGATGCGCTCCACTTTGATCTGTCGCAGGGCTGCAGACACCAGCAGGCCCCCGGCGAGATCGAGTACTTGCGAAAGATCTTTCTCGTTCTTCAGCTCGTACACGGCGGGCCGGCGCACCATGCCGGCGACGGTTACCTGCGGACCGACAGGCGGCACCAGAATAGTATCGCCCGGCTCCAGTCGCTCCACACCGGTATGGATGCCGCGCAGCAGAAGATCGTAAAGATCCACCTCGCTCACCAGGCGCCGTCCGCGGTAATGACGAACCGCGCGCATGGAACCGCGGGCGGTCGGACCACCCGCCGCATACAACGCGTTCAGCGGAGTGGAAAGCGAGCTGACGTCGTAAGCGCCCGGCCGCTCCACGTCGCCCACCACGTAGACGCGCACGCTGCGCAGACGCGTCAGCGATACATCTACTTTGACGCTTTGGAACTGGGACGAAAGCACGGTCTGGATGATTTTTTGCGCTTCGGCCAAGGTCCGCCCGGCGAGCATCACGGCGCCTGAGTCCGGTAAGCTCACTTTGCCTTCACGATCCACCGTGCGCGTGAACCTTTGCGAGATCGAGCCCCACATGTCAATGTTCAGGCCGTCGCCGGGACCTAACACGTAATCCGGCCCCACCGGAAGATCCATCGGCAGGTTTTCGAGGTTGCCGGTCCCGGTCAGGAAAATGTCGGCGCCGAATCGCTTGAGCGGGACTGCCTGGCTGGGGATCTGCGCGTACAAATCATGGAGAGAGGGCAGCCCGGGATAGGGGCTGGGAATAGAAGTAACCGCCGGGCGATTCTGGTCCACTGCCGCAGGAGCTGCAGGCTGAACGGTGGGGACCGCCAATCCAGGAGCAACGCCGGCCGAGGGTCGGCGTGAAGGTTGAGTG
The DNA here is from genome assembly GCA_964537865.1 of uncultured Acidobacteriota bacterium. Lineage (GTDB taxonomy): Bacteria > Acidobacteriota > Terriglobia > JAIQFV01 > JAIQFV01 > CAZIDA01. The sequence goes on along the minus strand of CAZIDA010000291.1, from coordinate 2,833 downwards.
GTTGGAGCTTGCCCAGCGGAGAGGTTTGCAAGATCAACGTCTGACAGATAGCCACGCTTCTTCAATTCAGCGGTCGCCAGCACGCGCAACTGCTCATCCCGGGATATTTGATTGAACAGGAGATCGTCGGTGAGCGCGCTTTCGGGAACCGGCTGGCCTTCCTCCTGAAGTCGCCGCAGCGCTTCTTTCTTGAGAGCCGCCAAAGCCTCGGGGTGCTGGCGCAGGATTTCGATGATGCGATCGGCGGGAAGAGACACTGCGGCGCCAGACTCGGACTGCGAGGAAGACGGCATCTGAGTTGACAGATCTTGCATGACCGATGTGTCCTCGCTCTGCGTCGACGGGACATTCTGCGCCAGGCCGCTGATGCCGATCAGACTGAAAATCACTATTGCCGCCAGCGAGACGAGAAATCTCTGATTGCTACCGCACATGTTGATTCTTGCGAGAATCCTTACTGCAACCTTCCGCATGCTGCATCTCCATCCGGGAAATACTGCCCCGAAAATAGGCTTCTTTCGCCCGCCAAGGCAGGCTTGTCAGAATCTTATTGCTCGCCTAACCCTACCCTCACGGGTGGGGCTAAAAATCTACCGCCCCGATCGATCGGGGCTGCGCCCTGCCCGACCTTGTTATTTTCGTTTCCTTGAGTGATCGCCATTAAAGATATCGTGTCGAACAAATTGCAGTGGAGTGCGGCGGCAATCTGGCAGAGCGGGCGCGACGCTGATTTGGATTTGAAGCACTCGTTCATGCCCCGATCGATGGCAACACTCCGTCATGCAGGGGAATATGAACTCCAGCTTCTGTTACTGGGGCAAAACCAGCAGAAGCTTGTCACGTGATCGTGGTGTGTTTAGAAAAGCTATCAGACGAGGGAGTCTTAAGGAGCCGTTCCATCGGTCATGAAGGTATCGATCTGAGAAATTGCCTGGCATAGCTCCGCCCCTTCAGTCACATTCAGATTCTCTGAGTGTGCACGTAACAAAACAAGACGATGCAGGCACACAAACAACAACATTCCGCTTCGGAAGTTGTGTGCGCCATGCCTCAATTCCACGAGAACTTCCCCCCGCGATTTCATATAGGAGAAACTCCTTTTCGAGTTTCTACGCGCACCTGAATCCGCCGTGGGGGGAACGCGGCTCTTCAAGCGGATTGTTTGATTGATCCATCTGGCAGGCAACCTCGGAACCTGTTGCCGCCTCGATTCTCAGATCTTTTTTCTTTGCCGAAAGGGTACCTCATAACATTCAAGCCCGGAAATTCCGGCAAATACTCCTTCCATTCGGTAGGTTCTATTCAGTTGCAGTGGGGAGAAAAGGCACGTCCACTTGCTTCTCTTCGTGAAGTTTGTGAGACCTATTCGTTGCCTGCCCCCGCGGCAAACAATCTTGGCGCCAGTCACGAACGGACTGGTTCAATCAAAAGCCAAATTCCAATGATGCGCCGAAAAGCGCGTCATGAAACCTTCTGATCTCATCTCAGCAGCGGGTAGTGACTCAAATTGAAGGTGGCACGCGCATCTTGCGCATGGACCACGGGTCGGAGGCCCGTGCCACCCTTGAAAATGCGTCACTACCCAGCAGCGCACTTCTCTTTGTCATCCAAAGAAATCCTACTCTACAACCAACGAGTTAATTGTTACAGGTGCTTGAACTTTCTTTGAAGAATGTGTTCAGAGAATCATCTCCGCCATCAATCTCTCGGTTCGCTTAGATGAGCCAACACAAAAAAGCTAAGGCGTCGAGAGAACGACCAAAGAAATGAATCAATGAGGGGCCTGCAGGGAAGTCACTGAGTCAAAAATTTCAAATTCCAAGTAATAACGAATAACGGAACTCTTCTCATCAGGCCTGACATGTTTCCAACTTCCAACCAATCCAGAAAAACAATGGAGCCTCACAAAAAGTCCGAAATCAATTCCCCGACACATGCATATTTACTCCAAAAAAGATCCAGAAGCAAGGGTTTTTCGGGCAGTTTTTTCGGGCAGAAAACTGGAAAATCCTCTACAAGTTTTTCTCCAGTCGTCTTGCACCAATAGCTGCAATGGTTAAACGAGGCGAGAAACACTCACCGAACTTTTTCATCCTCGTGCTTTCGTGTGCGCCCGCGATTCTTGATGAACTGCGCCGAAAACAGACCCGTTTCCTCTGCGCAATCTCCGCCCGCCTCGGCGGGGCAGATCTGCGTTGAATGGCCATCCCGGCGAGCGCAACATTATTCATGGCATTGGGTGCGCCGACAGATTGGAAGAAACTGCTCAGAGATAATGCATGCGATATGTCGTATCCACCAATCATCACTTTGCTTTTATCGGGACGCGGAACCTCAAAGCAAGCGCAAAGATGCGCATGCGCATTTCTGCGTGGTGAAAATGAGCGATCCAAACACGCCAGTCCCCCTCGGGAGACTTGTTGGCCTCAGCCCGCTCCTTTAGGAGCGGGAACAAAGGGCCCAAACAATCTTCAATCATCTCGGCATTCAGCCCCATTGATGGGGCGCCAGCCACCTTCGCCGATGAATCGGCGGGAGAGAAATTAAACCGCATGAATGGGGCCCCGGATAGATTGATAATTGGCGCAGGGCATTCCAATCCCGCCCCCGCCGCGGCGGGGGCGGGCTGAGAAAATAGCCAGCCCCGATCTATCGGGGCAGGCGCCGTGAACGGCCCCACGGCAAGGTTTCAACTGCTCCGAAAATAGGGTGACACAGGCTTCCAGCCTGTGACAACCTGCTCCGAAAATACGAAAAAACGTTGGACACAACCCTTTCAGAGTCTGTGTGAAAACCCCTGTTCGACTGATCTGTGGAAAACAAATTCTTCATT
>CAZIDA010000290.1:0-4944 GCA_964537865.1 uncultured Acidobacteriota bacterium | reverse complement strand
CTGAAAGAGTGAATTCCAAATTTTCGGAGCGGCGATCTACTCTCACGGATGGAGCCGAGGCAATTATTTTCTTGCCGAGTGCACCGGCTCCAATTTGGGGATGGCTTCGTAGTACCTGCAGTCGGAGCAATGCTCCAACCTCCAATCGACTTTCATGACCGGATGATCGCAATGATGACGTGTATCGTGAAACGGCTCACCCCTTTTGGCAGGCTCCGCAGCGACCGAATAGCGGCACGATTTTAGCTTTTTAATCAGGGTCTTCATGGTGTCGGCTCGTGGATGTTTCCTTCGGCATTATAAAACAGAATGAGAAAAGTGAAAGCGAGAATCTCGCGGAACGAGGTTATTCGGCGCCGCATCAGCCGGGGCAGCCGCGCGAGCCGAAGCAGACCGGCGGTTGAGAAATCTGTTTTGAAATTCAAAGCGCGTTGATAGAATCGACGCGGATGACCGCCATGAACACTCCGTATCCGATAACCGGTTATGTCCTTGTCGGCGGGCAGAGTTCCCGCATGGGCAAGGACAAAGCTTTGATCCGGTGGAATGGGGAAACGCTGTTGTCGCGAGCGGCGTCCCTGCTCGGCCCGTTGTGCGAATCGGTCGCGGTGATTGGGCCGAGGGCGCGATATGCATCAGCAGGTGTGAGCCTTGAGATTCTTGAGGACGCCGTCGAGCCGTGCGGACCGCTGGGTGGAATCCTCGCCGGGCTTCGACATTCGCCCCGCGAGTACGCTTTGTTCCTGGCTTGTGATCTGCCCATGATGAGCTCGAAGTTTCTCCATTATCTGGTGGGTGCCGCGCTGGCGGAGCGCCCGGATGTCGCGGTTCCGGTGGACGCGGCAGGCGAATATCAGCCGTTGTGCGCGATGTATTCACGAAATTGTCTTCCGAGCATCGAGCAAGCCATGGCTGCCGGAAAACTGAAGGTCAGTTTGTTCTACGACACGGTCGGAAAGTTGCGGGTCATCGGGACCGGCGAGATTCGACGATTTTCCCCGGACTTTAAAATTTTCACCAACGTCAACACGCCGGAAGAATTGGCGGCGGCACAGGCGATGGAACCATGACGGCAACCGTCGAGTTGAAACAACCGGAGCCTTCCTCCGTTCCCTTCGCGCGATTTGAGCATGTCTACAAATCGTTCGATGAGAAGCAGGTGCTCATCGACGTGTCCTTCGATTTGAAGACCGGGGAAACCCTGGCCATCTTGGGACGAAGCGGGGTGGGGAAGAGCGTGACGCTGATGCACATGGTCGGATTCCTCAAGCCGGACCAGGGAAAGGTGTACGTCAAAGGCCACGACCTGAGCCAAATGAAAGAAGACGATCTCAATCGCATGCGGCAGCGCATGTCGTTCGTCTTTCAGTCCGGGGCTTTGTTCGACTCTCTTTCGGTGGCGGAGAACGTGGCGTACGCCATCAACGAAAGGCACGGTTTAAACGACGAGGAATTGCGTCGGGAAGCAATCCGATTTCTGAAGGCGGTGGATTTGGAGGAGCTGGTCGATTTATTTCCGCAGGATTTGTCCACCGGACATAAGCGCGGAGTGGCTATTGCGCGCGCGTTGGCGGCTGATCCGGAAGCGATCCTTTACGACGAGCCCACCACCATGGTGGATCCAATCCAATGCCAGTTGGTGGCGCGCCTCATCCGTCGGCTTCACGATCAATATCATTTGACCGCGGTTGTGGTGACGCATGATTTGAAGTTGACGCAGCGGGTCGCGGACCGCGTGGTCCTGTTGGAGGACGGCCGCGTTCACTTCTTCGGAACCAAACAGGATTTCTTTTCCTCTGAAGATCCGTTGATTCGAGAGTTCGTGATGCGCGATCACGTCGTCGCGCTGCAAAGGGAATAGGTCGAAGTTTGCAATGTCCAGTGTCTTTGAAAACTTGGTAGGCCCGCCGAGCGCATTTCTCGGCGGGTGGGAGGGGTCATCATTCGAGGCTTCCGTTTCATATCGGAAGCCGACGAAACATGCTTTCTCCCGTTCATGGCGCCCCGGCGATCCGCCGCTGCGGATCGCCGAGTCTGCCCCACCAGAGGCGTCTTGATGATTGCGGCAACAGTTGCTATGTTTTATCTTTCTCTACAGGCCAGACCCTCAATTTTCCGCTAATCGTTCCACGTTGGCGCCGACGCTTCGAAGCTTCTCTTCAATCCGTTCATATCCCCGATCCAGATGATAGATGCGATCGATCAGGGTCTCGCCTTGACACGCCAAGCCGGCCAGCACCAAGGAGGCGGACGCGCGCAAATCGGAAGCGATCACGGTGGCGCCGCTGAGCGGAGTGCGTCCACGCACGATGGCGCGCCGTCCGTGGATGGAGATGTTGGCGCCCATTCGAATCAATTCCAGCGCGTGCAAAAAGCGATTCTCGAAAATGGTCTCGGTGATCAGAGAGGTGCCATCCGCTTGCGTCATCAGCGCCATGAACTGGGCTTGAAGATCGGTCGCAAAGCCCGGATATTCGCAGGTGGTCAGATCGACCGCCCGCATGGAAGTGTGGTTGTGATATTGAAGCGTGGTGGCGTCCGGAATTTCGATTCGTAGTCCGGCCTCGATCAGCTTTCCGACGACGGAGGTCACGTGCGCGGGGCAGGATTCCTTGATCGTCAAGTGTCCGCCGGTGATGGCGGCCGCCATCAAAAATGTCCCGGCTTCGATGCGGTCGGGAATGATCGTGTGAGTGGTTCCGTGCAGGGAATCGACCCCGTCGATGGTGATGGTGTCCATGCCGGCGCCTTCGATGCGCGCGCCCATGGCCGTGAGAAGATGGGCAAGGTCCGTGATCTCCGGTTCACGCGCGGCGTTTCGCAACGTCGTCCGGCCGTCCGCCAGCACGGCCGCCATCATGATGTTTTCGGTGCCGGTGACGGTAATCTTGTCGAAATAAATTTCAGCGCCACGCAAGCGATCGGCCTTGGCTTCGACATAACCATGAGAGGTCGAGATCTTGGCGCCGAGTTTGCGGAGCGCCTTGATATGCAAGTCGATGGGGCGCGCCCCGATAGCGCATCCGCCCGGCAGGGAAACGCGCGCCCGTTTGAAGCGCGCCAGCAGCGGGCCGAGAACCAGCACGGACGCCCGCATCGTTTTCACCAAATCGTACGGCGCTTCCAGCGAAGTGAGCGCGCCGGCGCGAATGACGCAGCGATGCTCCGTCAATTCCTCGCGAGTGGAAACCTCCGCGCCCATGACTTCCAGCAGCCGCCGCATCGTGCGGATGTCCCAAACATGCGGAAGATTGTTGAGACACACCGGCTCCGCCGTGAGCAAGGACGCTGCCATCGCCGGCAGCGCCGCGTTCTTGGCGCCGCTGATGACGACTTCCCCGCGTAGCGGCACGCCTCCTACAATCCGAAGCCGATCCATAAATGATGATGCCGATCCTTTCTTGAAATTCGCCGGATGTTAGCACAGCGGCGCGGGGACGGCAAAGGCAGTCGACGGTCATCCGAGGAAGTGTTTCGGAAAGCGTCGCGCTCCGTTGGCGGCAATTGGATTCTCGAAGAGAGGGGATCAGAATAGCTGACGGTTAGCCGCTCTTGCGGATGGGGACGACGTTGCGGTCAGTTGCGTCGATCGGATCACTCGCATGTGCTTTAGTGTCCCCCTCCGTCGGAGCGTGAAAAGTTGCCGCGATAATGGCCAAAGGATTCTCTGCGCAGCCTCGGCGTCCTCGGCGACTCCGCGGTGACTGGCCCGACCGGGAGCGAACAAATTCCCATATCTTCCGGTGTTTCGATTCATCGAGGGTGAACGGCCCCCTGGAAAGAACTTTTTCACAAGCGAAAAAAGACTTGACAGGAACGCAAAGAATTATTAAAAAACAAACGTTCATTTTTCTTTTGAACGCTGGGGTTGCCGATCCTTCCAAGCGTTCGCTTCTCAGGACGATCTAAAATGCCGAAATTACACCCCACCGTGATTGGCGCCAATCGACAGAACATCGAGCGGGTGGCGTTGCGCTTGTTCTGCGCCCAAGGATTTCACGGAACGTCGATGCGCGAGATTGCGGAGCGCTCGCGGGTGTCCCTCGGGAATATCTACAATTATTATCGGACCAAAGACGAATTGTTCACTTCCATCGTGAATCATTATGGGGAAGTGATGAACCAGGAACGGGAAAAGCTGTTGGACGCGGTCCGAGATCCTTTCGATCCCCGGCAGATTCAAAAGCTGGCTCGTCTGATCCGCGGGGTGGTGAATCGACACCGCGATTTTTGGCTGCTCATGTACGTGGACGTCTCGGAGTTTGGAAATCGCCATTTCAAGAAATTCTTCTCCGGATTGACGAATTACTTTCGTACGCATTACGCCGTCGAATTCTCCAACGCCGCCGTCAAGAACCGGTTGAACGGACTGGACCCGGCCATCGTCTTTTCCGCCATGTGGATGCAATTCTTCAATTATTTTCTGGTGGAGCGGCTGTTTCGAGGCTCCCGCCATTTTGGAATGAAGGATGAAGCGGTCATCAAGGCGCTCTCGGATTTGTATGGGCGAGTGCTGCGAAGCTAGACAGAAATTTTTTTTGTCACAAACGCAAACGAACGTTCATTTTTTAACACTGTGACGGCCCTCCAAACGGGAGAACGCCCGGGAGGATGCGTGGGTTCTTTTCGTCAAACGCGCATTCCCCGCGGCGTAAACGAGGTTTGAGTCTCTTGCAGCGAGGAGCGGTCCAGGGAGGGAATATCATGAATGCAAGAAAGGTTGTGTTGATCGGGTTGACTCTGGCGCTCCTGCTGGGAGGGCTGTCTTCCACGGCATGGGCACAAGCGACGACCGGAACGTTGCGCGGCGTTGTGACGGACGCCACCGGCGCCGTGATTCCCGGAGTCTCCGTCGTGTTGACGTCGGAATCCGGCGAGAAAAGAACTCTCACCACCGACGCCACCGGCAACTACGCGGCGGCGATGTTGAAGCCGGGGACCTAC
>CAZIDA010000289.1:0-4968 GCA_964537865.1 uncultured Acidobacteriota bacterium | reverse complement strand
ACCCAAGGTCGAAGTAAAAAGGAATCAGCGGACGCAAATCCAGGACGACAAGACCGTGGCGCTCGCGGAGTTGAAGAACCTTCGGCAGAAGCAACGCCAGCAACAGCGCCGTCAGAATCTCCCGCAACCGCCAAACGCCGTTGATTATGGGCGCGGAGGTCAGCCGGATTTCAACTATGGAGAGTTCCGGGCAGGCGGGGCCGGCTCGGGAGGAGTCGGATTCGAGGGCGGCTTTGGCGATCGTTACGCCTGGTATGCGCGCGCCATCATTCAACGCATTAGTTCCAACTTTGAAGAGCAGATGGTCGGCTCCATCTTGCACGAGGCGCCTCGAGTGTTCGTGACGTTCTTAATCAGTCGCGACGGCTCGGTGAGCAATATCGTCTTGGAAAACTCCAGCGGTATTCCCGCGTTCGACGCCATGGCGGTGCGGTCCATCCAAAGCTCCAGCCCCATGCCTCCGTTGCCCGGGGATTTTCCGGGAAGCCGAATTCGCGTGGAGTGCTATTTTGATTTTCACCGATAAACTTTTGTTCCATTGAGGAAGAATTGATGACACGAGCCAAATGGTTTTTGATCGCCGCGGTCGGAGTGCTTTCATTAGTGGTGGCTCCGTTCAGCGTGGTTTTGTTGCGCTCCCAAGAAGGAACCTTATCGATCGACATCACCAAGGGAGTTCCCAAATTTCGAGTGGCGGTGGCGGATTTCCAGGCGCGCAGCGCCGATGACCAAACTCGCAACCTCACGAATATTTTCAACCAGGTTCTCTACAACGACCTCGATAACGCCGGGCTGTTCGATTTGGTGAGCAAGAGCTTTCTTCCCTCCAAGGAGCCGGGCACGGTGGCGGAGCTCGATATTTCGGATTGGACCAATCCGCCGGTGAGCGCCGACGTTCTGGCGTTCGGCAACATTCAAATGGACGGCGGTCAGTTGGCGGTAGAGGCGCATCTCTACGATCTCAAGAACACCAACGCGCCCTCCATCATCGGGCGCCGGTATCGCGGCGATCCCACGGAAGCCAATGTTCGCGCCATGGCGCATCAGTTTGCGGATGAAATCGTTCTGCGATTGAGCGGCGGAGTTCGCGGCATCGCCTCGACGCGCATCGCGTACGTGCACCGAGTCAATCGAGACCGCGAGGAGATTTACCTCTGCGATTACGATGGCTATGGACAACATCCCATGCATGTCTTTAATTCGCTGAATTTGACGCCGCGCTGGTCCCCGGACAACTCGAAGATTGCGTTCACCTCGTTCCGCTTGGGAAATCCGGAAATTGACATTTTTTCCATGGACACGAATTCGCTCCTGACCTTCACGCGCTTTCGCGGCCTTAACACCACGCCCTCGTGGTCTTCCGACGGAAAGAAAATCGCCTTCTGCTCCAGCATGCATGGATATCCGAACATCTACGTGAGCGACGATCATGGACGCAATCTTCAACGTCTCACGTATTCCGTTCGCAGCGGCGACAATTCGCCGTGCTGGAATCCCAAGACCGGCCAGCAGATCGCGTTCATCTCGGATCGAAGCGGCATTGCGCAGCTTTATATGATGGATGCCGATGGCTCCAACGTGCAGCGCCTCATCGACGCCGGGGGATGGGTGGACGCGCCTTCCTGGTCCCCCGATGGGCAGTTCATTGCTTTCATGTGGAAACGGAAAGGCGAGGGCGGAAACTTCGACATCTACGTGATGGAAGTGGCCACGCGCCAGTGGATCCAGTTGACGCAGGATCAGGGACAGAATGAAAACCCGTCTTGGGCGCCGGACAGCCGGCACCTGGTCTTCGCCTCGAATCGCACCGGGACGTTCCAGCTTTACACCATGCTGGCCAATGGACAGGGTGTCAAACAGATTACCCATCAGGGAGTCAACAAGAATCCCAACTGGTCGAATTGACAAGGCGTCCGGGAAGAGGGAAGGATGCGGCCATTGAATTTTTCCGGCCAAAAAATTTTTGGCCGGGCATTGACTTGCGGTTTTCAGCTAATGTATATTGCGATGTATAGATCAATGATGTGCAATTGTGGGAATGGATCTCCCGATGTCACGGATGATTAGGAAGCAGATTTATATTGCCCCAGAACAAGATCAACGCCTCAAACGAATCGCCCGTGAGTTAAAGACCACGGAAGCCGACATCATTCGGCAGGGGTTGGACCGGTTGTTTACGGTGGGCCCCCACGCCGTTCACGATCTCACCGTTTGGAAGCAAGAATTGGCCTTCATCAAGAAACGAACTCGGTTGAAAGTACTTTCACACAAGCAGGTTCTTCATCGAGACGAAATTCATGATCGCGGAAGCGTTTGTTGATACACAAATCCTGGTTTCTCTGTACGACAATTCGATACCCGAAAAGCAACAAAAGGCATTGGTCCTGCTGGACGATCTGGCAAATACTCGCGCCGGAGTCCTCAGCTCGCAAGTGTTGGACGAACTCTTCTTCTGTTTGACGCGCCGGATCGCGCACCCCCTGACTCCCCGGGAAGCCTCCAAACGAGTTGATTCATTTCTGAAATCTTGGCGAGTTGTGGGGGTGACCCCTCACATGGCTCGCGAGGCCGTCCGCGGGGTTATCGAATACAAGATGAATATTTGGGACGCCCAGATTTGGGCGACGGCAAAACTCAGCCAGATTCCTACCGTGCTCACGGAGAGTTTTTCTTCCCGACACACGCTGGAAGGAGTCAGTTTTTTGAACCCATTTGACAGAGATTTTCGATGGATTAATTGAACCTGAAGTTCGGAATGATCGATCCGTTTTGACCGGTATTTGAATTTGACTTTATCCAAAGGGAGGAAAGACATGCTTAAGGGAAGAAACTGGAAATGGCTCATCATGACGGCATTTGTGCTGGCGCTGTTGCTTGCGGCTGGCGGCTGCAAGAAGAAGAAACCGGCCCCACCGCCACCGCCTCCACCGCCACCTGCGCCGACTGCGCCAACGGCGCGACTGACTGTTGATCCGTCGTCCATCACGGAAGGTCAGTCGGCCACGCTGAGTTGGAGCACCACCAATGCCACCGATGTTTCCATCGACAACGGAATTGGAAAGGTGAACACCGAAGGGTCGCAAACCATCACACCGTCGACCTCCACCACGTACACCCTGACCGCGAAGGGGCCGGGGGGAACGGCCACGGATACTGCCCGCATCACCATCAGCGCGAGGCCGGCGCCGGCGCCGCCTCCAGCCGCGCCAAGCGTGACTGCTGAGAAGTTGTGGGAAGACAACATGAAAATGATCCTCTTTGACTACGACAAGGCCGATATCCGTGCCGACATGCAATCCGTCGTCTCCAGTGACGCGGAGTTTTTGAAGGCGCATCCGACATGGAAGTTCACCATCGAAGGCAATTGCGATGAGCGCGGGTCGATCGAATATAACTTGGCATTGGGTGACCGTCGCGCCACGAGCGCAAAGAACGCCTTGGTGGCAGCGGGCATCTCTGCGGATCGCATTAAGACGATCAGCTACGGCAAGGAGAAGGCGCACAGTTGCACCGACGACACTTGCTGGCAGCAGGATCGCAACGCCAAGTTCGATTTGAACGAGCATTAATCCTCCCTTCGAGAGCCTGGCCGGCTCGGAGGTCTCCGAGTCGGCCTGCCCTCGCCGGAGAGGAGCAATCGAACCCTGCATTCTGATTTGCGCCGAGTTGCGAATTGAGCAGCACGATCGGGAGCTCGCGCCACGAAAAGGCGTTGTTCGACGGGACACAACCAGATATCGTTCCGAACACGTCTGGAGCCGAGGTATAATATCGGCGGCGGTGAGTGGTGAGTGTGAGGACGGGTAGCAGACTCCCGCGCACCCTAAAGAGGAAACGTGTTCCTGGTTGTGGACCGATCGGATGAACCGCGGGAGAACTTTCTTTGCCGGCTGGAAGAGAATTTCTTCATTCACCGGCAAGTCTGTGGAAGTTTTCTTAGCGGCGCTCGATCGGAATCTCCACGCTGGAAAACCAAACCATCACAAAGTGAGAATCGGGAGGTTTGATTGAAAAGAATAAGTGTAGTTACCGCCCTTTTCATCCTGCTGGGTTGCGTCATCGCTCCAGCGCCTCTGGGCGCAGTGAACAAGGAGACGCTCCAATTGCTGCAGCAGGTGTCCATGATGCAGCAACAGCTCCGCGACTTGCAGGATAGCCAAATCAAGAGCAATGCCATTATTCAGAAGCTGACCGAACAGATTCTGGATCAAGTGACCCGCATCAGCGCCTCGATTGACGACATCAAGCAATCCAATCAGCAAACCCAAGCCGGAATCGGAAACAAAGTCGATTCCTTCGCCGGCAATCTCCAGATCACCCAGGAAAGTCTGGATGACCTGAAAGCGCGAATCACCAAGTTGGCGACCGATCTGGCCGCCATGAAAGGCACGATGGAATCCATCGACTCCAAGATTGCGGCTTCGGCTCCCACCACGCCGCCGGGAGCGTCGACGGATTCATCTCAAGTCCCTGCGCCGGCCGTTGTTCCGCCAAGACCGACGCAATCTCCGGACACGCTGTACGCCTCCGCGCTGAATGATTACACCCGGGGGCTCTACAAGCTGTCGATGAATGAATTTCAACAGTACCTCAAGGATTTTGGCGACACGCCGCTGGCCGGAAACGCGCAGTTCTACATCGGTCAGATCCACTACGATCAAGGGAAATATCGGGATGCGATTGCCGCCTATAACTTGGTCGTGGAGCGATACCCGGACAGCAACAAAACCACCATGGCCATCTACAAAAAGGGAATGGCCTTGGTGAAGTTGAATGAGAAAGCCGCGGCCGCGAAGGAGTTTCGGATGTTGATAGCGCGATATCCGCACGCTCCCGAAGCCAGGCTGGCTTCTCAAGAGCTTTCACGAATCAGTCCTCGAAGTGGACGTGCGGCCGGCAGCCGCACGTCCCGCCGCGAGGATTAAGCGGCCGGATTGGCCGTCGTGAATTCTGCGGCCAATTCAGACG
>CAZIDA010000288.1:0-4989 GCA_964537865.1 uncultured Acidobacteriota bacterium | reverse complement strand
GACTTCCGCTTTAGGTGAGAGATGTCTAATTATCTGCCCCTCCGAAATCGCTGCTTGCAGGGCGGCAAAATTGAGGCGAATGGTTAGCTCTTTTATCCTGGGGTGGTGGGCGCCCTAAAGCCGGCGCCCAAACCCCAGGCTACCGAATGGCGCCGCTCTGCGGCGGCTTCGCTAAATTCACAGGTAAATTGAGCCACCACCCAACAGAGCACAATCATCAATGGGGGCCCGATGGTCACCCCTCATTTCGACGACTCCGCCACCAACGGACTCATCTCAGATGACTCCCGCCGATAACGCGGCAAGGCCGGCGTGGCGACCGTCACCCAACCGGTGGCGATCAAGCAGCCGATGCCGCCGCTGATCACCGAAAGCGGCGCGCCGAACCAGTTGGCCACCAAGCCCGCTTCCATCTCGCCCAGTTGCGGTCCGCCCATGAAGAACGCCATGTTGATGCCGGTCATGCGTCCGCGCAGGTGGTCGGGGGTTTCGAGCTGCCGGATGAGATTGCGCAGCACGGTGCTGACGGAGTCGGTCGCGCCCGTCAGCGCCAGACAGAGAAGCGTCAACCCAAAAGTATGCGAGATTCCAAACACCACCGTCGCCAGTCCGTAGCCGGTGACGGCGACCAACAGCACCAAGCCGCGCCGATTGATGTGATCGATAAATCGAACCATGAAGAGACTGGCCACCAACGCCCCGATCGAAGGACCGGCGTACAGCCAGCCGTAACCGCGCGCGCCCACTTTCAAAATGTCTTGGGCAAAAATCGGGAGCAGCGCCATCGCCGACGAGAAAAACGTCGCAAAGAAATCGAGCAGCATGGTGGATCGAATCATCGGCTGCGAGAAAACGAAGCGCAGCCCCTCCGCCATGGATTGTCGGCTGATGGTGGTTTTTTCATTCCCGTTCACCTCGGGAACATCGCGCATCAGGAGCAGCGCCACAATCACCACCAAAAAGGAGACGGCGTTGACCCCGTAGACCCACCCCACGCCCGACGACGCGATGAGGATCCCCGCCAGCGACGGCCCCGCCACCGACGCGGTTTGAAACATGATGGTGTTCAAGCTGATGGCGTTGGGAAGGTGTTCGCGCGGAACCAGGTTGGGCAGCAAGGATTGACGCGCCGGACTGTCGAACGCCCCGGCCGCGGAACTCAGCGCGGCGAGAAGATAAATCGGCCACACCACCGTGAGGCCGCGAAACGTCAACGCCGCCAGCACCGCGGCAAGAATGGCCATCAGGCTTTGTGTCACCAACATCAAGCGGCGACGATCCACCACGTCGGCCATCACGCCGCTCACCAGCGAGAAGAAAATGATCGGCAGCACCCGCACCAGCCCGACCATCCCCAGCGCCAGCGCTTTGCGATCCTCCGGTGCCAACAGCGAGACATGCCACAGGATGGCGGCCGTCTGCATGGTCGATCCGGAAAATGAAATGAGCTGCCCCGCCCACAGGAGGCGGAAGTTGCGATGCCGCAGCGAGATGAAATGAGATTTGCTATACATTGATCAAAGTCGGCACACAAAGAAATCCATCCATGAGGAAGGCAGGAGAAAGGGAGACTGGCCGGAACCGTGATCGCATGGCCGCTCCTCGAACCCATTCCTCGAAACGCGGGAGCTGCGTCGCCCCACCGACATCCCCATCGATGAAAAGTTGTGATTCTATCGGGTCCGGATTAAATTTCCTAGCGGCTTTTTGGACGGATCGGCGGGCGAAAATAAAAGAGCAGCGCTTCGCTGCCCCGACGTGTCTCGCGCCGAGGCGGGTAGCAACTGCCCCGAAAACAAGGTTCTGTCGCCCCTTCCGGGGCTTCACCGTTTTATCTGTTGCCATACCCCGTCCTTGCTCTGTCCGCCTGCGGCGGACAGAGCAGCGGACGGGGCTACAAGTATTCCGGCCCTCCGGGCCTGCAATCGATCCGATCGGAGATTTTCATGCCCTGAGGTGGTCGCCACCTAAAGCAGCGAGCTTCGAGCGACACTCAGGGATCTCCGCCTCACCGCTCTTTCGACGGATATGCCGGCAGCCAAGCCGGATGCGGCGGCAGCGTCATCGGCTGTGTCTTCAGCTTGTCCAGAATGTACTTGATACCCGTCTCCAACTGCGAGTCTTTTCCCGCCATCACGTCGCCGGGCAAGTTGTCGACCTTGATATCCGGTTCGACGCCGTGATTCTCCAGCACCCACTCCGACTTCAATCCGTAGATGGTGTCTTCCGAAACGATGAGTTGGCCGCCGTCGAGCAGCGACCAAGCGTCATCATAGCCGCGGACACCGCCCCACGTGCGCGTTCCGATCACGGGACCCAGCTTGTACTGCTGGAAGTAGTACGGGAAGATGTCGCCGTCGGATGCGGAGTAATGGTTCGCCAGCGCGACCATGAATCCATGGAACACCTGCGACGGCGTGGTGAAGGGCGTGCCGGAGCGATTGGTGTTCATGCCGATGAGCACGCGGCGCAGGCGTTCCAGCAAAATCTGGTCGATATTTCCGCCGCCGTTCCACCGCACATCGACGATCAGTCCTTCCTTGCGAATCTGCGGATAGAATTGTCGCACGAACTGATCCATCCCCACGCGCTCCATGTCGGAAAGATAAATGTAGCCGATCTTGCCGCCCGAGGCTTTGTCCACCACTTCGCGATTGTGATCGATCCAGGCTTTCAGCCGCAGATTCAACTCGTTTTGAATCGGCTTGACGGTGACATCGCGCTTGCCTTTGCCGGCGGCGTCCTCCGCCACCGTGAGCGTGACGGTTTGATTGAGCGTATTCGCGAACAGGCTGTAAGGATTGGCGGGCGCCCGCAGCTCGTGTCCATTGACGGCCAGCAGATAATTGCCCGCTGTGACGTCCACGCCCGGCTCGGTGAGCGGCGAACGGAAATCTTCCCGGGAGTTGTCGCCCGAATAGATTTTCTTGAAGAAGTACCGCCCCGAGGCGGCATCGAGGGCAAAGTCCACGCCCAGCAATCCGGTCGGCGCCGATTTCTCAAAGTCGGAGTCGCCGCCTCCGATGTAGCAGTGCGAGTTCTGCAGCTCTCCGATCAGCTCGCCGATAATGTAATTCAGGTCTTCCCGGTTGGCCATGAGCGGAAGGAGTTTCTCATATTTCACACGCAGGGCATTCCAGTCTTTTCCGTTCATCGTCGGGTTGTAGAAAAAGTCGCGATTCAATCTCCACGCCTGTTGAAACATCTCCGACCATTCTTCCAACGGATGAATGAACATCTTCATATGGGAAGTGTTGACCGGTTCCCGCTTCACCTTCGCGGTCGAGTCCTCTGCCGACTCCGGGGGAATCGCATCGATGAGGAAGTACTTCTTCTTTTCTTTGAACAACAGCTTCTTTCCATCGGCGCTCAAGGCAAAGCCGTCGAGTTCGGTGGTCAGGACGTGATCCTTGCGCTTCTGAAGATCGAACATATGAAGTTCTGACTTCTCTCCCGGGAGCGGCCCGTCGTAACCCTGCGGCGGCGCGGTCAGATAATAAATGTTTCCTTTGGAGGCCGCGAGATTGGAGATGTCTGCCGCCGGGATGGGCAACTGAACGACGCGCGACATCAGTCCGTCCACGTCAATGTGGATGGGAGCGATGGCGCCGGGCTTCCACTCCGCCTTTTTCTCGGAGGATTCCTTTTTGGCTTCGCCGCCGGAACCTTCGTCGGAGCGCGGCGCGAACGGAGACGGCTCGCTCTTTTGAAGCGTGGCCACGTAAATTCCGCCCATCTTCAACGTGGCCACGTTGAATTCGGTTTCGCTCACGATGGGGTTCTCGTGGCGATTGGAGACGAAATACAAATACTTGCCCTCGGGATCAAACACCGGCAAAGAATCGTTGCTCATGCCGCCGCTGAGGAGGACCGGCTTGGCGGTGTCGAGCGAGTAGAGATAGATCTCGCCATAATCGGTGCTGGCGCTCTTCACGTAGCTCAGCCATTTCGCGTCGGGCGACCACGCGAACCGCAAGATGCGTTGTCGCGAATCTTTGTCCACCTGAACCAACTTCTTGTCTTTCACGTTCACGTACCACAGCGCGTGCTCGCTGTCGGAGAACGCCAGTTTCTCGCTGTCCGGCGACCAGGCCGGCGCAAACAGGTAGCCTTCCTTTCGATCCGTCAGGAGCGTCTCGGTTCCCGATCCGTCGGAAGCGCGAACGGCCAGCTCCGTTTCACCGGTGCGATCGGTGATGTAAGCGATCCATTTTCCGTCCGGCGACCACGTGGGATATTGTTCGTAGGCATTGGAAGTCTGCGTCACATCGCGGGTGTCCCCATACTTGGCGGGAACCGTGAAGACATCGCCGCGCGCTTCGAAGAGCGCCCGCTTGCCGTTGGGCGAAAGCCCGAAAGCGCGGATCAACTTGCCGGCGTCCACCCAGCGCGGGCGGATGCGCACGTCGTCGCTGGGAACGGTCACATCCAGCCGATGCATTTTCTCCGAAGGCAGATCCAGAACGTACAACGATCCCCCGTATTGGAACGTGATTCCCGTGTCCCCCAGGCTGGGCCAGTCGATGTCGTAATCGGTGAAGTGCGTGATCTGGCGAAAGGCCTTGGTCTTCAGATCGTAGGCCCACAGGTTGAGCCGCTCCTCCGGTCCGCGGTCGGACGCGAAATAAATCGTGTCGCGATACCACATCGGAAACGTGTCGGTGCCTTTCCAGTTGGTGACGCGCTCGATGTGGCGGGTTTTGAAATCGTAGATCCAGATGTCTTGCGCCAGACCGCCGTAATATTTTTTCCAGGTGCGGAAATTGCGGAAGATGCGATTGTAAGCGATGCGCGTGCCGTCGGCGTTGTAGGAGGTCACTCCTCCTTTCGGCACCGCAAGGGCCGTGGGCAGCCCGCCGTCTTTCGGCGCCAGGAACAGGCGGCCAAACCAAGTGTTGAACGTATCGCGCCGCGACAGAAACAGAATGTCTTTGCCGTCCGGGGTCCACGTCACCACCATGTTGTCGGGTCCCCAGCGCATGGGCGCGT
>CAZIDA010000287.1:0-5000 GCA_964537865.1 uncultured Acidobacteriota bacterium | reverse complement strand
GCGCGCCGCTCCTGCGCGTTCAAGTAACGGTTTCGCGAGCTCAATGCCAAGCCGTCCGGTTCCCGCACGATGGGGCAGATGACAATTTCGACCGGGAGATTCAAATCCCTCGTCATGCGGCGAACGAGGATGGCCTGTTGAGCGTCTTTCTTTCCGAAGATGGCGATATCCGGATCGACCAGGTTGAAGAGTTTGGCGACCACCGTCGCCACGCCGCGAAAATGTCCGGGCCGCGACGCGCCGCATAAACGCTTTCCCCACTCTTCCACTTCGACGAAAGTTCTGAATCCGTCGGGATAAATCTCTTCGACCGGCGGCGCAAAAACACAATCGACGCTCAACTCAGCGAGCAGGCGGCGATCTCCTTCGAGATCGCGCGGATATTTTGAGAAATCTTCCTTGGGGCCGAATTGTGTCGGATTGACGAAGATGGAAACCACGACGACGTCGCCGCGCCGTCGCGCCTCGCGCACCAAGCTGAGATGTCCTTCGTGGAGCGCTCCCATCGTCGGAACGAGCGCAATCTTTTTTCCCGCGGCATGAGCGGCGCGCGACCGCTCATGCATGGACGATGCTTTGGACACGGTTTCCATGGGTGATTTCCGAGTGGTAGGATTCCTGATCTGAAGGGAAGCGGGCATGTTGAACGTCTTCGATGTACGTCTGAACGGCGCGGGTGGCGGCCTCGCGCAAGCGCGCGTATTGCCGCACGAACTTGGGAACGCGCCCGGAGTTCAACCCCAGCAAGTCGTGAAGGACCAGCACCTGGCCGTCGCAATCCGGCCCGGCGCCAATGCCGATGGTCGGCGCCTTCACCGAGGTGGTGATTTGCCGCGCCAATTCGCGCGGGATGCCTTCCAACACGATGGAAAACACGCCGGCGTCATCGAGGGCCAGAGCGTCCCGCAAAATCATTTCGCCGGCGTCTTCGGTGCGGCCTTGCACCTTGAATCCGCCGAAGTTGAGAACCGATTGCGGGGTCAAACCGACGTGGCCCATCACCGGGACTTCCGCGTCAATCAAGCGCCGCACCAAGTGGCTGCGCTTGAGTCCGCCTTCCAGTTTCACCGCTTCGGCGCCGGCTTCTTTGATGAAGCGAAGGGCGTTCCGAACCGCGTCGTCGTCGCTGACGTGATAGGAACCGTAGGGCATATCGGCGACCAACAACGCGCGCTTCACGCCGCGCCGCGCCGAGCGCACGTGAATAAGCATCTCCTCCATGCTCACCGGCAAAGTCGATTCGTATCCCTCTTGTACCATGCCCAACGAATCGCCCACCAGAATGATGTCGACGCCGGCCTCATCGACCAGGCTGGCCATGGTGTAATCGTAAGCCGTGAGGCAGGTGATTTTTTCTTGTGAGATTTTCTTTTGGTGGATTTGCGGAACCGTGATTCGAGTGACCGGAAAGGAAATTTCCAAACTCATCGAAGTATCCTCCGCTATTTTGGTAGAACCTTCCGAGTTTTATCGATTCGACGGAAGCGCGGAAAAAATTCTTCTGGCGTCTCGCTCCAAATTCCTGGCGGATGCGATCGCCGCTCCCGCTTCCGGTTCACGATAAACTCAAGTCCACCCCATTTTAATCCAAAACACATTCGCGCAAAAACAATTTTAATAAGAGCGGTCTCGGGAGATGTCCCGGAAAATCTCCCGGGGGTCCGAAAATACGAAAAAACGTTCTAGACAACCCTTTCAGGGTTGAACCGGTGGCCGGATTCGTGACCCAGGGTAGTCCGCCCCATCCCCCAATCCGCCAAAAACCCTGCGGACGCAAGCGAAACCCGGGGGACGCAAGCGGGAGCGGGCGGGCAACCCTGGGCTGGAGAAGGCGTCCCCTTCGGGGGACGAGGCTGCGATCAGTTGGAATCCCCGTGATCATTTTCATCGCCTTGAGTGGTCGCCGCGGCGCCGTGAGCAACTGGTCCGAAAAAAGCCCTGGGTTCTTTGGGGAACTTCCGCCGTGGCGGAGCGCATGAGCCATTGCTCCCAGATCATTTCGATTTCAAGGGCAGATAGTATTGCGTTCCCTTCACCGGTTGTTGCAGGCGATGCAGGAGCTCATTCAAATCTTCGCTGCGCTCGATGAAGTCGAGCTCCGAGGTGTTGATGACGAGCAGGTCGGTGGCGCTGTAGTGAAAAAAGAAGTGGTCAAACGATTTGATGACCTCCGTCAGATAGTCGAACGAAATCTCCACCTCGAAATCCACTGGGTTCTTCTCGATGCGCCGCATGAGCGCTTCCGTGGTGGTTTGGAGATAAATGACGAGGTCGGGGCGCGGCAGTTGTTCACTGAGCAGCGCAAAGTATTGTTCGTAGGTGCGCAGCTCGTCGTCGTTCAAATTGATGAACGCGAAAATCTTGTCCTTTTCGAAGATGAAATCGCTGACGATCATGGAGGCGTAGGAGGAGGTGGAATCGAGTTCCTTGAGAAGTTTGTAGCGCTCCATCAGAAAATACATTTGGGAAGCGAAGGCGGCGCCCGACCGGTCGTTGTAAAAATCTCTCAGAAAGGGATTGTCGGCGATATCCAGCACCCGTCGGGCATGCAGGCGCTCCGCCAGGATTTTTACCAACCGCGATTTGCCCACGTGAATGGGGCCTTCAATGACAATGTAGCGCGGAGAATTCGTGATGGGTTGTGAGCCAAAAAAGGCGCTGGGCGGCATGGCGTTGGGATTATAGGAAAGAGCCTTGATTAATGCAATGCCGATATCCCGTTCGGATGTCGGCGGCGCCGGCTTCTCAAGGGACCGGTGTTCACGACCACAATTCCACCGACGCGGAATCGGATCGGCGTTCCTCCAAGAGTTCGCGAACGGACTTTTTCAGGACTGGATGAATCAGCGTGGGAGCGATCTCGTTGAGAGGAACCAAAACGAATTTGCGCTCCGCGATGTGAGGATGCGGCAAAGTGAGCCGCGCCGTCGACAGAATCTCATTGTCAAAAAAAAGAAAGTCGATGTCGATGGTGCGAGGTCCCTTCTCGATCGTTCGCGAGCGGCCCAACCGATTCTCCACTCCCCGGCAGTGAGTTAAAAGATCGAGCGGCGAGAGCGCGGTCGTCGCTTCGATCACCTGGTTCAAGAACCAATCTTGATCGAGGTAATCCACCGGTGAAGTCTTATAAATTGACGAGCCGCGAGAAATCCGGATCTCCGGCGCCTGAAGAAGTTGCCGCGCTTGACGAAGATAGTCTTCCTTGTCGCCGAGATTCGATCCGAGACCGAGATAGGCGACGTGTTGCTCGCCCGAACGCATCGCATCCTCCAACACGGATTCTAACATGTCCCATGGCGCAGCCGCGCATGCATCGATCCATCCTGCCGCTCAAGGGCATGAGAATGATGTGGTAGCCGGTATGCTTCGGCCGCAGGCGGAGAGCATCCCGGAGGTCCGGATTGCAGCGACGTCCGGGATTCGCCAAACCCCGGCGAATCCTGGCTACCCGAACATTTACGGTCGGCCATTTTCGCGGACGCCGTTTTGTGCGGGAAAGATTGTGGAAGTTTCTTCGAGAGGCTGCGTCTTTTCCTGATGTGTCCATCAATGATACGAGGGAGAACGGAGGGAAACCTGAATGCCAAGGGCGCGGACGGTGTCGATCATCGCGCGCAGCCGCAGTTGAGGATCGGAGATCGATTTCATCGCCTCCACCGCTTCATGAGGGAAAGTTGGCGCAATCTTCGCGATGGCATTGGAGGTGGCGGAATACATGGTAAAGAACACAGACGGACTGCCGGAGTTTTGCATCAGGACGTAGTCGCCTTGTTCGCTCCGTCGAAGGCTCTCCTGAAGATACTGCCGGCCGCGCTCGAGATCGCCCATCTGAAAAAAAGCGAGGGCGACTTGCGCCCACGCGGCGGCACGGGCGCGAGGATCATCTTCCGACTCAATGCTCGGCATGAGCGCCTCAACGCGGTGTGTGAAGTCCGCGGAGTTGTTTTTCGAGGCGGTTTGAGCGTCGTTGATTTTACTGATAAGCGCCTGCGAAAACGCCGTGGCCGGCTGCGCGGAAACAGGAAACATGGGCCGTGATCCCATCACTCCGAAAGGTTGGGCGCTCGCAACGCCGCGTGACCCCGGGCCAACACCTCCGGTGACCAAAGGAGATGATCCTCGCGCGGTTCCCGGCGCTTCGGCCGTGCTGTTCGGCGAGTTGAAAATCGATCCCGATCCGGGAGTGACTGAGATACCTGGCCGTGGAAACATCGAACCAAATTGCTGCGCCTTCTGCTGCTCCTTCAACTGGCTCTCCCAATCATTTGCCTTCGAAGGGTTGATCTTCTTCATGATCGTCATGAATTGGCTGATCACCTGCGTGTGCAAGCGCCCGAGGTTGGCCGAGGAAGAACTCGGCAACCCCCTATTCGAAGACTCATCCTGATTCGTGCGAGCGTCGATCTGGTCGGCCTTCTTCATGATCAAATCCACGGCCGAGCCCACCAGCTCCGGCTGCGTCGCCGCGATCGACAACGTGAGGTTGGAGAATGAACGGAAGCCGGCGTCCTCCGCCGAGCGCGCTCCAAACTGAGCCAGCGCTTCAGAAAAGAGCAACTGCGCGCGTTCGGGATTGCTGCGCTGAAAGGTCTGGACCAAGCCCAGAGTCTGCCGATAATCCTCGTCCTCGCGAACGATTTCGGGAGCGATCTTCTGAAACAAACCGTCGGGGTCTTCCTGCGGAATCCGGCGCGCCAAGGTGGAAAGCAGCGTCAGCTTGTCATCCACGGGTTGCTCGGAATCTTTCTTCTGAGGAAGTGATTGCAGCGCCAAGGCGTGATCGATGGCCCGCCCCAAATCGAGGCGGGATTCATCCAAGACAATTTCCTCCGCCAGCGGCTCCGACATTTCAAGTCGCGTGCTCACCGGAATCATTTGCGCCGCTTGAAAGGCCTGGTCGTAAACCCAGAGGGCCCGCGCGGAGTCCATCGAAACCATCACCGACGCAAGTTGGCGCAGGCCCGCCGCTTCAATTTCAGGGGGCACATTTTGCGCGGTCA
>CAZIDA010000286.1:0-5008 GCA_964537865.1 uncultured Acidobacteriota bacterium | reverse complement strand
GTCCCGACGGTTGCTGAACTATGACAAGGCCGCCGTCGCGCTGATGGACGAAGATGGAGAATCGTATTCTTTGATTTCCGCCGAAGGATTCGATTTCAACCGCGACGAGAAGGTGCCGATGGACAGCAAGACCTGGGCGCGCTGGTCGATGAATTCGGCGGAAGACGCGCTCCTGTTCACGGATTTTCATCGTCGCAAAGGCCAGATGCCGATTTACATGCCTTCCGAGCCGCCGATGGAAGTAGGTTCTTTTCTGGCGATCCCGTTCGGCAACGCCGGCCGTCGCCGCGGCGCTCTCATCCTGACGCATGCCGAATCCGGACAGTTCTCAACAGAGGCTGAACAATTGCTTCGGATGTTGTGTCATCATGCCGCGGTCATTATCGAGAACGCCATGACACACCGTTTGATGGAATCGCTGGCGGTGACGGATGAGCTGACGCAACTGCCGAATCACCGGTGTTTTCAAGATCGCCTGGAAGAAGAAATTTCCCGCGCCCGGCGCAACAAGAAACCGTTATCGCTGCTCATGGTGGACGTGGATCATTTCAAAAAGTTGAACGATTCCTTCGGGCATCCCTTTGGAGACGCGGTGTTGGGACAGATTGCGGCCATCATCGAGCGCTGTTTGCGGCGGGAGGATTTTGCGGCGCGGTATGGGGGCGAAGAATTCGCGTTGATCTTGCCGGATACGCCTCGCGAGGGGGCGCGGGAGACGGCGGAACGCCTGCGGAGCGAAATCAATCGCACCGTCTTCACGCACGAGGGAAACTCCGCTCACGTTTCGATCAGCGGCGGGATCGCCACCTACCCGCGCGACGCCTCGGAAAAGCAGCCGTTGATTGAAAACGCCGACCGCGCTCTCTATGTGGCCAAGCGCGCCGGGCGCAACTGCATCGCCCAGTTTCATGTCATCAACACGATGCAGTTGCCCATTGAGTTTTCGCGATAGCATTCCCTGGTTTGACACATCTCTCTCCATTTGATTAAATAGCGTCCGAGCCGAACAAGGAGACGTGTTGAGGCGCGCCAACACCCGAATGATTCTTTCCGTTTAATTCATCACTCCTATGAGAGACCTGCTCGATTTCATCCTCACCGCCATTCTGAACGTGGTCATCGAAGTTCAAAACTTCACCCTTCAGAGCGTCCACACCTTCGCGAATTTGTTTCGGGGGCCGCGCTATTTTCGAGAGACCCTGCAGCAGATGGACATTCTCGGTGTCGGTTCGCTGACCATCATCATCCTCACCGGCTTTTTCACGGGCGCGGTTTTGGCCATGCAGTCGGCGAAGAGTCTGGCATCTTTCGGCGCCGTGGGATTGACCGGGGAACTCGTGGCGGTCTCGCTGGTCCGGGAGCTCGGTCCCGTCCTGAGCGCGTTGATGATGGCCGGAAGAAACAGCTCCGGAATGGCCTCGGAGATCGGATCGATGGTGGTGAGCGACCAGATCCTGGCGATGCGAGCGCTGGGCACGGATCCCAGCAAGAAACTGGCGACGCCCCGGTTGGTGGCGTGCGTGACCACCATGCCGCTGCTCACCATCATCTGCGACTTCGTGGGAATTCTGGGCGGATACATCGTATCGCGATTCTTGCTGCATATTTCTTCCGCCTTGTACTGGTCGACGGTGTATCACAACTTGGACTTCCATGATTTGCTGGAAGGATTGTTGAAGCCCTTTGTGTTCGGCGCCATCGTGGCTTTGGTGGGCTGCTACTGCGGGTTCCGCACGTACGGAGGAACGCAGGGAGTGGGCCGCAGTACAACCCAAGCCGTGGTCTCGTCATCGATTTTGATTATTGCGATCGATGCTGTTATGACTCGAATTGTGCTGGTGTTTTTGCGATGAGAACAGAACCGCTTGAATCTCAAATGCCGGAGGACGTGCGCCTGCCGGGGGACGTGTCGATGGATCGACCGGCCATCGAGGTGCGCGATGTGAGAATCACGTTTGACGAGAAGCCGGTCCTGGATGGTGTTTCCTTTGTCGTGAAGGTAGGCGAAACAAAAATCATCTTGGGAGAGAGCGCTTCCGGGAAAACGGTCTTGATCAAATTGATCGCCGGTCTCATTCGTCCGGATGAGGGACGTATTTTCGTGGGCGGCCGGGAAATCACGGCGCTCCCGGAATCGGCGCTGATGCCCCTTCGGAAGCAGATTGGCGTGGTGTTTCAGGAAACGGCCCTTTTTGATTCTCTCTCCGTTCTCGACAACGTGGCGTTTCTCCTGGACGAAGAGGGGGGACACAGCGAGGAGGAGATTGAGAAGCAGGTTCGCGAAGTGCTGGGATTTGTGGGACTGGAAGATACCATCGATTTGATGCCCGCGGATCTCTCCGGTGGAATGCGACGGCGTGTCGCCTTGGCTCGAGCCTTAATCAAGAAACCGAAGATCATCCTCTATGATGAGCCCACCGCGGGACTCGATCCGCTCACGGGGCGAACGATCGTCGAATTGATTTTGAAGTTGCGGGATCGGGACGGCGTGAGTTCGGTGTTTGTGACGCACCGATTGACGGATGCGTTTACCATCGCGAGCGAGAAGATTTCAGCGGCGCCAGGCCATCAAAACCTCGCTTCCGGAAGCGCCCACGTCCTGTCGCCGGAATTGCAGACGTCGTTTGTGGTGTTGAAGGATGGAAAAGTGGTGTTCGATGGAAATGAAGAGGAGCTTCTCCGAGCCAAGAAAACGCAACCGTTCATCCGGCAGTTTTTGTCGTAAGACGAATCGCCGGGACGTTCAACCAAGATCGTCCAGGGGATTCGGTCCTAAGGAGAAATCATGGTTCGATCAAAAAAACTTGCTTGGTCTGAATTGCGGGTGGGAATCCTTGTCATCGTCAGCTTTGTGATCTTGGCGATCTCCGTCTTCTTCATCAGCGGCAAGGGCGGGATATTTCAAGGAAAGTTCTACATCAAAACGTATCTTCCCGCCGCCTCCGGATTGAAGGAAGGAGCGCCGGTGTGGTTGGCCGGCGTGGAGGTGGGAAAGGTGGATCGTGTCGCCATCTCCAAGAGCAACGATCCGGAGAGGGCGGTGGAAATAACGATGTCCGTTGCCAACAAGTACAAGACGGACGTTCGCACCGACACCAAGGCACACTTGGGATCGATCGGCCTCCTCGGCGACAAGTATATTGAGCTGACACGCGGATTCACCGGAACCATAGTTCCGAATGGGGGAACGGTCGAAGGCATGGAAGAAGCCGACATAAAGAAACTCATCGAGTCGTCGAATGATTTGCTGGCGAACTTGGACGTCTTGAGCGACAAGGTGAAATCCATTACCGAGAAGATTGACCGCGGCGAGGGTTCGATAGGGAAGTTCATCAACGATCCCGCGCTGTATAACAACGTCAATCATACGGTGAAGGTGGCCACCGAGTTGATGGACCAAGTGAAACAGGGACAAGGGTCCATCGGAAAACTCCTGGTGAACGACGAACTGTACAACCACTTCAACGCCGTCGCCGATCGGCTCGACAAGATATCGAACCGCCTCGAATCCGGGCAGGGCAGCATGGGAAAGTTTCTCAAGGACGATACGCTTTACAACAACGTGAATCAAACCGTCCTCAAGACCAGAGACTTGGTCAACAAAGTGGATCAGGGCCAGGGGACTCTCGGCAAGCTCGTCACCGACCAGGCACTCTACAACAAGTTGAACAACGCCCTCAGCCGCTTTACGGCGCTTGCCGACAAGCTCCAACAGGGGAACGGGACGATGGGCAAGTTGATGAACGATCCCACGCTGTACAACAACTTGAACCAGGCTTCCGCGGAGATTGTCAAGTTGATGTACGACTTTCGCCAAAATCCCAAGAAGTTCTTGACGATCAGACTGAAAGTGTTTTAGCGGAGTCGGTCATGGGACGAAGAGGTGACGCATCGAAGGTCGTGAGGATGTTTCGCATGCCGGGGAGGCCATTCACCGCAGAGTCCCGCCACAGCGGGCAGAGGATGCGCAGAGAACACCAAGCTATTCTTGGGGCAGTCCCACATGCGCCGATGGATCGGCGCACCCAAGGGAATGAAAATGATTTCGTCGATCGGAACTGATTGCATACTCGTCCCCAACGGGGACACGGCTCTCAGCCCAGGGTTGTCTGCCGGCTCTTTGGCGGACTACCCTGGGTATCGAATTGGCCCCAGCGGTTCAACCCTGAAGGGGTTGTGTCAGACGTTTTTCTGTTTTGCGGGCATGGGTGTGATCGAATCGAGTATCCGATGCATTCATCGCGCACCTCGGCTACTAACTTTCGCCGGCACGGACGGAACCGATTAATCGGCCTTTTCTGCTTTTCTTCGTTGACTTTGCTTTCACTCTTGCCGATAATTTTTTGACCGATGTCAACTATTCGAACTCTTTGAGAAGAAAGTCCCTCGATGGCCAACAGCGACGAAATTGTGGAGCAGTTCAGAGACGAGTTGCGGCGCATTCTGATGACGGAGAGGCAATCCTTGAAGGATCGTATTGCTCTGGTTCGCACTCAGTTCATGGAAACGATGGCCCGTTTGGAGAACGAGGTGGATGCCACCTCCACTCCGTTGGCGGAGCAATTGGAGCGACAATTCCTCCAGTCCATCCATCCGCTCTTATCCATTCCGGAGGAATTTGCGCAACAACAGGCGGCGTTGAACGGGCAGATTGCGGGCCTGAGCGAAGAATTGCAACGTCGCGACGAGGAGAACCTGCGGCTTCGAAACGAGAATGAGCAACTTGAAGAACAGACCGCGAGAACGGCCGACGATCTGTCGAAGATGGAAGAAATGATTCACCGGCTGACACAGGAGCGACAGCAACTCGATCAACACGTCGCCAGCGTGGTCGAGGAATATGCGCAGGCGAAAGCCAACGCCGGACAGGCCATCCGCTCGCTGTGGCAGCGGCTCCTGGCAGCCATGGATCGCATTGAAGGAAAGAAATCGCAGGTCGACATCCTGACGGCGTTTTTGGAAGAGGCGGCGCAGTTCGCCGGTCGCGTGGCGCTGTTTGTTTCGAAGG
>CAZIDA010000285.1:0-5017 GCA_964537865.1 uncultured Acidobacteriota bacterium | reverse complement strand
GCGGCAGCCCCATGATTTCTTCCACGCGCGCGGCGTCGCAGAAAATCTCGCCCTGTTTTTTGTCGACGCGCAGCGTGCGGACATGATCGTCGACCAACTGAAACATGTCTTTGTCTTGAGTGACGATGACGACGTCCAGGTCGTGCGACGCGGCCTGATGGGTCAGCGTGCCGATGACGTCGTCCGCCTCATACTTTTCCGATTGAATGATCGGAACGCGCAGCGCCGCGCAGACGCGACGAATGTACGGCAGTTGCGCCGCCAAATCCTCCGGCATATCAGGCCGGTCTTTTTTGTAATCGGCGAACGCTTCGTGACGAAACGTCGGGCCCGCCAGGTCGAACGCCACGCCTAGATAATCCGGCTTGTACGTCTCGATGATTTTCTTCAGCATCGATGTGAAACCGCGAATGGCGTTGGTGGGCACGCCTTTGGAGGTCTGCATCGGCGGCAGCGCATAAAACGCCCGAAAGATTTGCGACATGCCGTCAATCAGAAAAAGCTTCTTGCGCTTGGAATCGTTCATGGGTGAGCCGAATTGTATGCGAAAGGAAGAGATTTCACCAGCGCCGTGGCGCAGACACTCTTGTCTGCGCCATCCTCTCGTCGCAGTTGTGCTTTCTCCCCGCAAACGGGGCTCGAGTCAACTCGAGCCGGTCATCCCTCCGAGAGAGTCGTACAGATACCTCGAGCAAACGGCCAGCCCCGTCCCACGGGGCATCAGACCTCCAGCCCACGGTGCCAGCCATTGGCACAGCGCGCCGATCATCCGACACAGCCCCGCATTTCGGGGCGGAAGACCTTTTGCCCATGGCGTAAGAAGGTGTGAAAAAATCGGCTCGCAACCATTTTTCAACAGCGTAACCCCATGAAAGCATTAAAGGGCAAAGTTGCTATTTTCAATTTTTTCACACCTTCTAAGCCATGGGAACATGTCGCGAAAAAAAATCCCAGCTCCGTTTACGGGGCGACAGAATCGAGGCTCAGAATGCCATTGCCTTTTCGATTCGCTCGCAGTATCGTAGCTCCGTTCGAGGCTTTGCAGTTTTGGTTCGGCTCCCCAATTTCTCATACCCATTGCCCGCATGGCATACGTCGCACACACAGAGAATGACGAGGGCATTGCTCAACAGTTGAGCGATCATCTCCGCGCCGTCAGTGCATCAGCCAGCCGATTGGCGAAGACAGGCAACGCAGAAGTCGTGTTTTGGCGTTGTCCAGCCAATGGCTCTACATGTTTTGCTTGGCATGGGAAGAGTTCGTGTTGGACTATGTCGCTATGTTCTGCGAGGGCACATCAATCTTCGTGAGCGAGGACCATCTTATTCCGGCATTTTTGGAGAGCAAGCTATGACACTACTCGCACACCCCAACCAACCGCTTGCGGACCACCTGAGACGTGTTGCCGAGAAAGCAAAGGAGTTCGCCAGGGTCTTCGGTGGGGAGGAGCATGCGTATCTGGCCGGGCTGCTCCATGATTTGGGGAAAGCAGAGGTCGAATTCCAAAAACGCATTACCACTGGCAAAGGCAAAGAAGAGCCGCACTGTCATCACGGGACCGCACTCGTACTCGTCGATGAGAAACGTGGAGCACCAATCTGGCCGGTGGCCTTTGCGATCAATGGTCACCATGCCGGGCTTCATAATCGGGGTGATGTGGACAAGCGGCGTAGTGAGTTCCGTAAGGCTCAAGCCTCATTGGAGCGGCTCAAACAGGATTCAAACGGGCAGGAATGGTTGCCCCCAAACTTCGGTGCCGAGCAGCTTCCTTCGTGGCTCAAGAACCTGTCTTTCGATGCTCGTTTTACCGGCGAAGGATGGCTGGCAACCGAACTGTATGTCCGCTTCTTGTTCAGCGCGCTTATTGATGCTGATCGGTTGGACACGGAGGAAAATAGCGAGGCCACCAAGGGCCTCAATCCGGGAGCGCGCCGACGTGGTTGGAATCCGTTCGACGCGAATGTCCTCCTCCAAAAGCTGGAAACCCACTTGCGGGAACTTGCAGAGCAGAACAGAGAAAAGACTTCAGCAGACGTTGCCACGGTGCGCAGTGAGGTGGCCTCGCAGTGCCGCACAGGAGCGTCGCTTGAGCGTGGCATCTACTCGTTGACCGTTCCGACAGGAGGCGGCAAGACACTTGCCTCAATTGCGTTCGCGCTCCATCACATCGCTCATCACAACAAGGATCTGGCACAAGATCACCCGCGCCGCCTGCGCCGCATCATCGTTGTCATCCCTTACCTCAGCATCATTCAGCAAACTGTGAAGGTTTATCAGGACGCCTTCGGTGATGGCTGGATTTTGGAGCATCACTCCCAAGCCCAAGACCCCGAGATCCCCAGAAAGGCCGAGCAGAAAGATGGCGATGATTACAGCGTCGCCCGTACGCTTCGCCAGTTGGCCGCCGAGAATTGGGACGCGCCCATCGTCGTCACCACGAGCGTCCAGTTTTTTGACTCACTCTTTTCCCGACGGCCTGCTGATGCCCGCAAACTACACAACATCGCGCAGTCGGTCATCATTTTTGACGAGTGCCAGACCTTCCCACCGCGCCTCATGCAGCCGATTCTCAACGTGCTCGGTGAATTGGCCAACTCACAGCGACCATATGGCTGCTCGCTGTTGTTCTGCACCGCAACACAACCGGCCCTGGAATACAACGCGGAGGATCTTCGCTGGGGACTTTCCAACTGGCGAAAGAAAGAGGATGACGATTGGGAACGTGAGCCTGTTCATGAAATCAACCAAGAGGCTCGCCGACACTTCGAACTACTGCGCAGAGCTGAATACCCGGAACTGACCGCGCCGACCGACATCCCGACTCGAAGCTGGAACGACATCGCCAATGACCTGCTGAAGGTACCGGACCGTGAGGGATTGGTTGTCGTGAACACGCGCAAACACGCCCGCGAGTTGTTTGCCGCGGTGCAGCAAGCTACCGACGACAAGACCGCCGTTTTTCATCTCTCTACTTGGATGACGCCTTCCCACCGGCTCAAAGTACTGGACGAAGTTAGACGACGGCTTTCCGTCAAGCAACCGTGCTTCCTCATCAGCACGCAATGCATCGAGGCCGGTGTGGACGTGGACTTCCCGGCAGGCTGGCGCGCGTTCGGTCCGTACGACGCCATCGTGCAAGCCGCTGGTCGTTGCAACCGCAACGGCAACCTCAAAGACGCTCAGGTTCATGTGTTCCGTCCTGAAAAGGAGTCGCTGCCGCCAGGCGTTTACGACACCGCGACAACGCAGACCGACCTGTTGCGGAAGTTGGGGCAGGCCAACCCCCACAATCCCGATTCGTTTGCCACCTACTTTCGTCTCCTCTACCAACTCAGCGTGCCCGACGAATGCGAGATTCAGCGCGAGCGAGGGCAACTGCGTTTCGAGAGAGTGAGCGAGCTGTTTCAATTCATCGAGGACAATACCTTCCCGGTCTTGGTTCTGGAGGGTGTCGCTGACGGCAGGCAGTTCACCACTGATTCCAAGCCGTCCTACGACGAAGCGCGTCGCCGCAGCTTCTTTCTCGCCGAGGATTGGCGAACATTCCAAAAAGACATTGTGAGTTTGCCGCGCTACAAGCAGGATGACCTCATCCGAGACAGTCTGATTCTGGATTCCTTCCTTGGTGACCGTACTCTTTTCGTGCTGCAAGGTGACGAAGCGTATCGTGGCGGGCTGAATGGTTTCGGCATCAACTTCTCACCCGATTACACCGAAAGGAGCATCCAGTGATTTCCACCCCGATCTGCCTCCGCGTCAAAGGCCCGTTCGCCTGTTTCACGCGCCCAGAATTTCACGTCGAGCGTGTCAGCTACCCGGTCATCACGCCCAGCGCCGCGCGCGGCATCCTCGAAGCCATTATCATGAAACCAATCGAAAAGCCCGAAGCCAGCAAGCGACATAATAAAATCGGCTTTCGGTGGCACATCCTGCGCCTAGGCATCGTGCGCAAAGGGATGTTGGTTTCCGTTCTGCGCAACGAACTCGGCTACGAGCAGCACCCGTCCTACGGCAATGCAAAAGGCTACGACATCATGGACAAGCGCACGCAGCGACACAGCCTGATTCTCAGCGGGGGAACAGAGACAAACGGCAATCGTTTGATGCTCGAATATCTCATTCAAGCCGCCATCGAAGTTGAAGCTCGTTCTCGGCGGCCATCTGAGCCCTTCCTGCTCGCCAAGTATCACCAAATGTTCCTGCGTCGGGCCCGCGCCGGGCAGTGCTATTACCAGCCGTTCTTCGGTTGCCGAGAGTTCTCGGTTGCGGAATGGGAATTGATGACTGATGTGCCGGACAAGGTTCTGGATGCTCCCGAATCCGATGATTTCGGCTTCATGTTCCGCGACTTCGATTTCTCCCCAGTCTGGCAGCATTGGGGCAACGATCGCAATGCGCCTCGACCCTCTGATTGGACTGACCCCGCCGATACGCGGAACGTTCCCGCTGCCGACAAATATCTGGTGCGCCCCCAAGCCCAGCATCCCCCGCTTCACGCCAAAGCCTGCGATGGCTGGATCACCGTGAGCCAAATCCGCAATGGAAAGCTGGAGGCGGTATGATTCACGAACTTCTTGCCCTCGCAACACGGCTGAGGATCGATCCGCCGATTCCATTTGAGAAGCGATTGGTTCACTACATCATTGATCTCGACGAGATGGGCAATCTCGTCGGGATTTCACCGACCTTCGGCAAGACGAAGGACGGTGTTGAACAACTCGGTAAGGAGTTTGAATGCCCAGTCTTTTGCCCACTCGGGCTGGACAAGCGAGCAGGTGAAACCGTGGAAGCAGCTGCCGGCGGCGGCCGGTCGGTAGCGGAACTAGCCACAGGCGACGTAATGGAGATTTTGCAATCGAGGGTTCTGTTGCCCAAAGGCAGTCCCCCGCGAATCGAGGTTCTTCAACCCCCGGCTGAAGAAGAGAAAACGGAAGTGGAAGAATCGCCGACCGCTCCTGACGAAAATTCTGCCGAGGAAGAGGATGTCGAAGAAGTTGTAGACACCGGTAAAAAGAAC
>CAZIDA010000284.1:0-5018 GCA_964537865.1 uncultured Acidobacteriota bacterium | reverse complement strand
ACAAATTGAGCAGATTCTACAATACTATTAATAATTAAGTTTACAAAGTACTAGTAGAAAAAAATCACTCTTTCGAAGAGTTCCTCAAGCCCCGATGGGTCGGCGCACTCTCGAGCATGAAAATAATCTCCTCGTTGGACCGCCATTCACCGCCGAGCCGCCGAGGACGCGGAGGTTGCGCCGAGAAACCTTCGGCTATTTTCGAAGCAGCCAAAATATCTCCACCAATCACGGACAGTGGTAAAAAATCCTTGCGTCTCATTGTTCAAACCTGCTACAAATCACGGTTTGGCAATCCAGGGCAGCGAAACCCGTGAGCGCCACAAAGACGCCGCAGCCAGGGCCGGTGATCTTTTGTTTTTATGGCTCGCCGGGTTCAAATCTTTTCTTTCTCTCGCCACGATTCGATCCGCGGCATCCGAACTCAAGGCGAAATCAAGTTGTGAGGAAATCTCATGATGCTGAACCAGCCTTTTCGCGCGAAAATTTCCGGCCTGGGAACTTACGTGCCGGAGCGTGTGTTGACCAACACCGACTTGGAAAAAATGGTCGAGACCAACAACGAATGGATTTTGGAGCGCACGGGAATTGAAACGCGGCACATTGTGGAGAAGGGCACGGCCACGTCGGATCTCGGAAAGCGAGCCGTGGAATGTTTGTTGCGGCAGACGCAGTTGACGCCGGATGACGTTGAGCTGATCGTGGTGGGCACCGTCACCCCGGATATGTTCTTCCCTTCCACGGCCTGCCTCATCCAAAACAAAGTCGGGGCCACGAAGACGTGGGGATTCGACGTCTCGGCCGCGTGTTGTGGTTTTCTCTACGCGTTGACGGCGGGGGCGCAGTTTGTTTGTTCGGGGATCCACAAAAAGGTGGTGGTGGTGGGCGCCGACGTGATGTCGTCCATTATCGATTACAAAGATCGCAACACGTGCGTCTTGTTCGGCGATGGGGCCGGCGCGGTCCTCCTGGAACCGGTGGCCGACGGCGAAGATGCCGGGATTCTCGACTTCGCTCATGAAGTCGACGGTTCCGGCGGCCAGTATCTTTACATGCCCGGCGGCGGCAGTTGGAATCCTTCCACGCACGAGACCGTCGACAAAAACATGCACGTCGTCCATCAAGACGGCAAACAAGTTTTCAAGTACGCGGTTCGCAAGATGTACGAGGTGGCGGCGCTGTTGCTCCAGCGAAACCATCTTTCGGCGAACGACATCAAGCTGCTCATTCCGCATCAAGCCAACATGCGCATCATCAAAGCGACGGCCGAGCGATTGGGCCTGCCGCCGGAGCGCGTCATGCTCAACATCAGCAAGTACGGAAACACCACGGCCGCCACGATTCCGCTGGGAATGGCGGACGCTATCGCCGAGGGGCGATTGAAGAAGGACGACTTGATCATGCTGGTGAGCGTGGGCGCCGGCTACACCGTCGGCGGCATCTTGCTTCGCTGGGCGTTCTGAAGAAGCACGGTTGTGGCGCAGACACTCTTGTCTGCGCCTCTTTTATTCACGTTTCAGGAGCCTCGATTCTTTCTCTGCGCAACCTTCGTGTTCTCCGCGTCTCGGCGGTGAATCCCCATTCCAAGAAGAGATAGATTCGCATGGCATCTGACGCCTCCCCAGGGACAATATCAACCCGCTCGAAAAAAAGCGCAGACAAGAGTGTCTGCGCCACTGGGCTATACCCTCGCGAAGCGCTGAACACGGAACGGCTGAAGATCGGTCGCCGTCTTTCCTTCCACAATCAACTCCGAAACAATTTGTGCCGTGATGGGCGTCAGAAGAATTCCATTTCGGAAATGTCCGGTGGCGTAAACCAAACCCTCCAGGGAAGACTTTCCAAGAATCGGGAAATGATCCCGCGTGTTGGGACGCAGGCCGGCCCATGACTCGATGAAAGCGCAGGAGCCAAGGTCCGGAACAACCGCGCCGGCCCGCTGAAAAATTCCATTCATGGCGGCAACCGTGTTGACTTTGTGATAGCCGACGTCTTCCATGGTTCCGCCGAGCAGAAAGCGATTCTCAGGAAAGATGGCGACATATCCTCCTTCGTATCGCAACGTGTGCTTCAAGATCGGTTGAGTGCTCCGGACGGCGATGATCTGTCCTCGCGTCGGATAAATGGGAATAGTTTCGTCGACGCCGGTGTCGATTTGCGGCGACCAAGCGCCGGCCGCCAGGACCACGGTTTGAGCAAAAAACTTCTCGCCTTCCGCATCGACGCCGACGACGCGATTACCTTCATGAATCAACCGTCGCGCCGTCACGCCGCTTCGGACCAGCACGCCTAGCCGCTTGTCGGCGGCCAGCAACGATTCGACGAGCGCGCGGTTGTCCAGTTGATGATCGCCGGGATAGAAGAGCGCGAGCTTCACCTCCGGTGAAAGCGCGGGTTCGGCGTCTTTGAGGGCGGCGCCTTCAAGGCATTCGACGGCAAAACCCATTTGCGCCTGCCAAGCCTGACGCGCTTGAAGCGTGCGCGCCTCGTGTTCGTCGAGCGCCAAGAAGAGCGCTCCATCGGTGCGATAATGCGCGCTGCGTCCCGTCTCCGATTCCAACTCGCGCAAAAAGGCCGGATAAATCTCCCGGCTCGCAATGGACAGCCGAAGCAGCGGCGTGTCTTCTTCCGCCTCCGTGTAAGGCGCCAGCATTCCGGCCGCTGCCGAAGAGGCTTCTTGTCCGGGCATTTGACGATCCAAGATCAAAACCTTTAGCTTGGCTTGCGCCAAACGCCAGCCGCTCGAGAGACCAATGATTCCACCTCCCACAATAATGACATCCCAGTTCTTATGATTTGAATGATCTGCCATGACAACCCTCTCCCGTTTTTGAGAACGCCGTCTTCACTGTAAAGGATTCATGAAATCGAATCAACCGCGACGTGGCGACAGCCACGTGTCGCGCCGTTGAATGGACGGCGGCGAACTTGCTTTTCGTCTTTGCGATTCGGGCGCGGTGATATAATCGCCGGGCATTCACGCGGTGAGAACTCCCGTCCTGGGAGTGAAGGAAAAAATCAAAAACCGGGGAATCAAAAATGAGACGACAAATTTCTTTGGTGTTGATCGTTGTCATCGGAACGCTGCTGTCGGCGGTGGCTTTAGGCGCAAATCCGCAAACGCCGACGAAGGCCCGCAAACCGGGCGCCTACGCGATCTTCGACACGTCGATGGGTACGTTTGTATGCGTGCTGTTCGAAAAGATGACGCCCGAAACGGTGAAAAAATTTGAGGGATTGGCGGAAGGCACGAAGGAATGGCGGAACACGCGCGGCGAAGCGAGGCGAGGCGTTCCTTATTACAACGGAACCATCTTTCACCGCGTCATCAAGAATTTCATGATTCAGGGCGGCGACATCACCGGCGCCGGAACGTTCAGCCCGGTCCCCCAATTCGGGGATGAGTTCGTCGAGACGCTGCGCTTCGATCGACCAGGCATGCTGGCGATGGCCAACGCCGGACCGAACACCAACGGATCGCAGTTTTTCATCACGGTCGCGCCCGCGACGTATCTGAACGGCAAACACACCATCTTCGGCCGCGTGGTCGAAGGCTATGAGGTGGTGCGGAAGATTTCCAGAGTTCCCGTGGAGGCCAACGACAAACCGGTGAACAAAGTGGTGATCAACAAGATCACCATCGAGGATGTGGACAAGCCGGCGAAAAATTCCAAATAGTCCGGCTTTTGAATCTGAAATATCCAGGACGAAGAAATCTTTTGGACTGCGGCGGCAGCGCCGCCGCTTTCCATCCGGCGGGCCAGAAGGCCCCACTTTGCTTGTGGTTCCTGCCGATCCAAAAGTCCCCGGAGTCTCACGAGATTTTGGCGATGGCGGCAGGCAAGTGGGAGAAATGCTC
Organism: uncultured Acidobacteriota bacterium; assembly: GCA_964537865.1. Classification (GTDB taxonomy): domain Bacteria; phylum Acidobacteriota; class Terriglobia; order JAIQFV01; family JAIQFV01; genus CAZIDA01. The sequence goes on along the minus strand of CAZIDA010000284.1, from coordinate 1,159 downwards.
CACCACCGCAATGCCGCGAGCGTGCCGCGATAATTCTTCTTGAGAGTATCGGGTGATGTGCGTGAACAGAACGGCGCGCATGCCGGCTCGAAGCGCTCCCCGGATATCCGTGCGAATCAAATCCCCCACATGAACCGCTTCCGACGGGCGGCAGCGAACTTTTCGGAGCGCCAGGTGAAAATTATCCTGATGCGGTTTGGTGCGGCCTACCTCGTCGGAGAAGACGCAGTGTTTGAAGCAAGGCAGCAGGCCGTCTTGCGCCAGGAGCTTTCGCAAGACCCTGCCGGAAGTGATGCCGGTGTCGCAAATGATCGCAAGACGATACTGTTCGGCCAGGCGTGGAATGGTCTTTCGGACGCCGGCGATCAAGCGAGGCGGCGCCAGCAACGTGAAATCCTCGTAGGCCGTGGAAAGTTCTGTCAGCTCCTTGGCGGAGCCATGGGCTCCAAGCTCTTGCAGCACCAAGTGAATTCGCTCCCGCGTGGAAAGGGCGCGGTGGTGCTTCTCCCACCATTGGAGAAAGAGAAGATTGGCTTTTCTCCAGGCGAGCCGGCGATCCTCCAGCCCGGCATCGCAGCCGTGCGCCCGAAGAAATTCGCCAAAGTATTTTCTTCGAGCGCGTTTGCGAATTTGCGATGCGTGTTTGGAATCCCGGTAGAGCGTGTTCCAGAAGTCGAAGGTGATCGCTTTGATCATCGAATCAGAAAAAGTCTTTCGAGGCGGGGAGTGACGCAGACCCGCCGCGGCGGGCGCCTGCGCCACGAGTCAATCAACAACTTTCTAGTCTTTCATCAGCAGCCGTTCGACGATCTCTCCCTTGAGAATGTGTCGCTGAATGATTTCCGAAGCGTCTTCCTTCGTCTTGACTTGGTACCACACGGCTTCCGGATAAATCACCACCGTCGGGCCGCGATGACATTGATCCAGGCAGCCCGCGGCGTTGGCGCGCACTTTGCCCTTCAATCCCAGCCGCGCCAGCTCCTCCTTGAAGAATTCTCGCAGCGCTTCACTTCCCTTCTCGGCGCAACATCCCTTGGGATGGCCCGGCGGACGCTTGTTGACGCACACAAAAATGTGACGATCGAAATGCGGCATGGAAGAGTTTCCGAGCGAACGACGCAATGAGGTAGCCGGGATTCGCCCGTTCTTTGGCGAATCC
>CAZIDA010000283.1:0-5029 GCA_964537865.1 uncultured Acidobacteriota bacterium | reverse complement strand
ATATCATAGTATAATAGCTAGTCAAGCCCTTTTTGATTTTTTCACAGCTTCTCATTGTCAGGTGCGAGATTACGCGGATTATCGGAATCGGATTCCCGTGATGCCATTCCTGCTGGAATCCGATTCGGATAATCTTCATGCCCAGGTTTTCAACAATGGCCGCGCGCGTGCGGAGGCCTGCTTCGAAATTAGAGAACTCTTTCAGAGTTCTTCATCATTAATATTTTGCGGAGGCGGAGGCTGTCACAATCCCAGGGCGTTGCCCTGGGCTGTTAAAGACTGCCCTTTCAGGGCAGCCCCACATGGTCTCCGCGGCGACCACTCAAGGGCATGGACATGATGGAAGCCGGGATGCTCTCCGCCGCAGGCGGAGAGCAACCCGGATGTCCGGATCGCAGCGATGTCCGGGATGCTCCAAGACGCGGAAGCATCCCGGCGACCACGACTTCAGCACACTCTCCTTCATTTGCACATTGGCTCGTGAGGCGATAGAATGTCCCGGCAGTTCATGACCCATAAAGTTTTTGAGGCCTGCGGCTCTCCGCACGTAACCGGACCTCGTGATCGAGCGTCGAATCAAAGAGAAATCTTTTGAAGGCAGCCACTTCACCGGCCCCAGCGATCGGACCGGCCCTTGGCAGTCCATCTCAATGCGAGAAGGAGATCAATTATGTGGAAGGGTAGTCTTGCCCGATTCGGACTTTGTGTGTTCATTTTGTGCGTCTGCGCTGTGGGCGTGGGTTACAGCCAGACTTCTCCCGGCCAAAAAGAAGGAAAGTCGCAACACGACGTATTCTCGAATCTGAAGTTTCGCAACCTCGGGCCGGCGGTGGCGGGAGGCCGCGTGTCGGCGGTCGCCGGCATCCCCGGCAATCCCAACGTCTATTACGTCGGCGGCGCCGGCGGCGGGGTTTTCAAATCGGAAGACGGCGGCCTGACGTGGAAGCAGGTTTTTGAAAAAGAGCCGACCTCTTCGATTGGTGCCATCGCCATCGATCCCTCGAACGCGCAGGTGGTGTGGGTAGGCACCGGCGAGGCCAACATTCGCAACGATATCATCGACGGCCGCGGCGTGTTCATGTCACCCGACGGCGGCCATTCCCGGAAGTTCATGGGCCTGGGAGACGCCGGACAAATTTCCAGCGTCATCGTCGACCCCAACGACTCGAATACGGTGTTTGTCGGCGCGGTGGGTCACGCTTGGGGACCGAACGAAGAGCGGGGCGTTTTCAAGACCACCGACGGCGGCAAAACCTGGAAGAAAGTTCTCTACGTGGACAACACCACCGGCGTCGCCGACATGGTCATGGCGCCGCACAATCCCAAAGTTCTGTTTGCGGCCATGTGGGAAGTTCGCCGCTATCCTTGGAACATGGTCGACGGCGGCCCCTCCAGCGCCATCTATCGATCCACCGACGGCGGAGACACTTGGCAGAAGCTGACCCAGGACATGCCGAAAGGCCCGTTGGGCCGCATCGCCCTGGCCATTGCGCCAACCAATCCGCAACACATCTACGCGCTCATCGAAGCCAAGACCGGCATGCTGTGGACGTCGCTCGATATGGGCGATCATTGGATCATGGTCAACGACAACCACGCGCTGGACGTGCGCGGCTTCTACTTCTCGAAGCTGGTGGTTTCACCGGAGAATGAAAATCATCTCTACTTTCTCTCCTTCAACTTGGAGACGTCCCAGGATGGAGGCCGAACGTTCCATGTCGCGGACCGCGGCGTGCATCCGGATCATCACGCCATTTGGATCGATCCCAAGAATCTCAATCGCATCATCCAAGGTAACGACGGCGGCGTGTATTTGACGCTCGACGGCGCCAAACATTGGACCTTCCTCGACACCATGACGCTGGAAGAGTTTTACATGGTGGCGGCGAGCCATGAGACGCCTTACACGCTGTGCGGCGGCTTGCAAGACAACAGCGCCTGGTGCGGGCCTTCGAGCGATCTCGGCCGTCCCGTGGTGAGCGGCGCCGCGTGGTACACCGTTGTTGGCGGCGACGGCGAATACTCCGTTCCCGCGCCGAGCGATTCCAATATCGTCTACTCCGATTCTCAGGACGGGAGCATCGTTCGCCTCGACAAGAAAACGCACGAGGCGCGATACATTCGTCCCTATCTGGAATCGGTGGAGAGCACGAAAGAGTCGGAGCTGAAATACCGCTTCAACTGGACTTCGCCGATTGCCGTTTCGCGCACCAACGCCAACGAAGTGTTTCTCGGGGGCAACGTCCTCTTTCGATCCATGGACGGCGGCGAGCATTGGACCGCCATCAGCCCCGATCTCACGCGCAACGATAAAAGCAAACAGGAAGTGGCGGGCGGCCCCGTGTTCCACGACATCAGCGGCGCCGAAACTTACGACACCATTCTCTCCATCACCATCGCTCCGACGAATCCCAACGTGATTTGGGTAGGAACCGACGATGGGTTGGTGCAAGTGACACGCGACGGCGGCAAGACTTGGACCAACGTCACCGCGCATATCACCGGCGCGCCGGAGTGGGCCATGGTTTCGCAACTTGGCGTTTCGCCGTTCGACGCCGGCACGGCCTACGTGGCGTTCGACGCACATAAGCTCGACAACCGTCACGTCTACGTGTTCAAGACCATGGACTTCGGAAAGACTTGGACGAACATCAGTCACGGCCTTCCGGAAAACGATCCAGCGCATGTCGTGCGCGAAGATCCAAACCAGCGTGGCTTGCTCGTGCTCGGCAACGACACCGGATTGTTCTACTCTCCCGACGCCGGCGCCCATTGGTCGCCGTTGAAAGCCGATTTCCCGACGGTGCCCGTGTGGGACGTAAAGTTCGTCAAAGCGACGGACGATCTCCTGGTGGCAACGCATGGCCGCGGTCTGTTTGTCCTCGACGACATCCGGCCTCTCGAAGAAATCACGCCACAGATTGAGGCGAGCGAATTTCATCTCTTCACTCCGGCGCCGGGCACGCTGTTTCATCGCTGGGCCGGCGCCAGCGGAGGCTTTGGCGTGGGACCGGGATACGTCGCGCCCAACGCCCCGCAAGGCGTGATCGTCGATTACTATCTGAAGTCGGAAATCAAACAGCCGCCGATGCACGGCCGTGCGGGAAGCGCGGCAGGGCGAGGCATGGGTCCCGGTGGAATGGGCGCCGGACACCATGGGCCGGTGAAGATCGTCGTCACCGACAAACAAGGCGCGGAGGTGGCCACGCTGTATGGGCCGTCGAACGCGGGCATCAATCGCTTCGTTTGGAACATGCGCTACGAAGGACCGGAGCGATTGAAGTTTGCGCCGATGGTTCCTGAAGGCGGCGGGGGATACTTCAACATGAATGCCGGTCCGGCGGTGGTTCCCGGCACGTATCACATCGCCGTCACCGTGAAAGGCGAAACGCAGAAAGCGACCGTCGAGGTGAAACCGGATCCCATGTTGCACGCGACGCTGGCCGGGTTTGAAGCGGAGACGGCTTCCGGACTCGAAGGCCGCGACATGGAGAACGCCTTGATCGAAATGCTCAATCGGCTGGACGACATGCAGAAGTCGCTGCGGTCGTTCGAGGCGTCCATCGCAAGCAGTAAGGATCAGGCCGAGAAAACCAAGTATGCGGATCTGCTCAAGCAAGCGAAGGAGTTGGGAGAGAAAGTGACCAAGCTTAAAGACAGCGTCTACGATCCGAAGGTGCAGCGCAACGCGCCCGAGGATAGTATTCATTACCTCGCGGACTTCTATGGCAAGTTGCGGGGTGTCGCTTCCGGATTTGGCGCGGCCTACGGCGAGCCTCCCAGCGAACTGCAACGCGAGCACATGAGCAAGCTGCGAACGGAGCTCGAAGGCTACCTGACGCAGTTCAACGCGCTCGTCAAGAGCGACGTCACCGGTTACAACAAAGCGGCTTACAAAGACGGCGCTGCCACGCTCTTTACCGGCAGCCCGATCGAATTGCAAGCCGCTGCGAAATAACGCGGATGGTTTGTTGATGAAGATGAAATATAGTGACGATAGCCAGAATTTCAATTGCGAGTTGGTTCAGGTAGCCGCGGTGCGCTCTAAGCACCGCGGGCCTGCTGTTGTCACTATATTCTCACGGGTTCTATAGATTTGCGTTGCTGTCCGACGCATTGCGCCTACTTCAGAAGGTTGAAGGAGGCGCATTTTCTTTGGTAGCGCCGCCCGTTTTTCGGGGCGGCGAGTTTTGGATTGCGCCCCGCCGCGGCGGGGCGCTTTGGATGTACGCGAAGGATGAGGAAATTTACCGGAGATTTTCACGAAACAAGATCGGCTGCAGGATGGGCCTTTCCGCTCGGTTTTCGTCCGCCCGATCTCAGAAGGCCGAACCACCGCCTGCACGTTCGCACGGCACGCCTTTTCTCAATCACAAATCAGTCAACTCGCATCCAAGAGCCGCCGGCCCCGCCGCGGCGGGCGCCGGCGCTACCAGAACAGTTTTGATCCCGAAGGGATCAGCTTCAACAGCCCAGGGTTGGCGCTCTTTGCCAACCCTGGGTCGAGAAGGATTCACCAACACAACTCCATCGGAGTTGTGTCTGATGAATGCCTCGAATGATTGATTGAGGTATAATCTGCCCAGATCGAAGTGGAGACGATGGAATGAGACAAGTGATGATTTATCCTGGTGAGGACGGATATTGGATCCTGAATGTCCAAGTCTCTCGGGTTGTTTGAGCCAGGGAAAGACGCGCGAAGAAGCCATCGCCAATATCAAGGAAGCTATCGCGGGCTATATAGCCGCCCTCGAGGCCGATCATCTCCCCATCCCCCCGGAGCGTTTTGAAGCGTTACTCGTGGCGGTATGAGCAACCTTCCCCAAATTTCTGGCAGAGAGTGTGTCCGGGCCCTTTCAAAGGTAGGCTTCGTATTTCTGCGCCAACACGGCAGCCATATGATTGTTCGGCGCCCGGAACCTTTTGCGCAAATTGTCGTTCCGGATCACTAGGACCTCGATCGTGGCTTGCCTCTTAGGGCTCGTTCTGAAATAACATGTACAATTTGATTTTACTCTAAGACGCCTTA
>CAZIDA010000282.1:0-5089 GCA_964537865.1 uncultured Acidobacteriota bacterium | reverse complement strand
GATTTGGCTGACTTGTCGGCGCCGCGTCCGCGGTGCTTGCCGGAGTCGGCGGAGGCGCGCTATTCGCTTGCGCCGGCTGTGGCGTGTTGCTCGTTTCCGCCGGCGGCGCACTGCTCGGTTGAGCGGCCGCCGGCGCTTGATCCGAAGTCGTTGCGGGCGCCGCTTGCGAATCCTCCGAAGGGTCGAGCCGAATCACAGTGACCGCGTCCGTGCGAAACGTTCGAACCAATGTGCCGACCTGAATCTTCACGTAAGTCCGATCGGCGCTGAGAAAATGGCCTTCGATCACCTCGCCGCTTTTGAGTTCAACCGTGTCGGCGATGAGAAACGAAGTTGAGAAAAGAATGATCGTTGGAATGATCAAAAAGTGGCGCAAGCTCTTCATGGGTCATACCTCCTAAATTTCTTATAGCTGCTCAGATGGCAGAGAAGCGAAAGGAGTTTGCCGCAGCGCTCCAAAAAACGCTTTGCTCGGTCGTCTTTATTTTTTAAGCTATTAATTTACCAGAAATCCTTTTCCAGCGTGAGCATAAGATTCCAATCAGGCGCGAGGTCGGCGGGCTAGAGGCCTGCGCCACTTCTGGAATGAGACGACTATGTTGGTTTCATGCGGGGAGTGACTCATTTTGATTGTGGCACGCGCATCTTGCGCGTGTGATCCACGCCGATCCATCGGGGTGCCACCGCTGAAAACAAGTCATGACCTTCACGCAGGCTTCATTGACAGTGAAAAAATGCGGATGATACACTCGCGTCCTTGAGGCTTGGCGTTCTCTTGAAAATGTCCTCGCGCCATCAGACGCTTCAAACGATCATAGATGTGTGGAGTCATCCTTGAGCGACTCGATTTACAAAACGGTCGATGAGCAATTGGAGTACATCTCCAAGGGCTCGGTTGAAATCATTCAAGCGGAAGAGCTGAAGAATCGGCTGGCGGAATCGTTGAAGACGCGGAAACCGTTGCGGGTGAAAGCGGGCTTCGATCCCACGGCCCCGGACATTCATTTGGGTCACACCGTGCTCATTCGAAAGCTCAAGCATTTTCAAGATTGCGGTCACACGGTCATTTTTTTGATCGGCGATTTCACGGCGCTGATCGGCGATCCCTCGGGCCGCAACGCCGCCCGCCCGCCGCTCACTCCGGAACAGATTGCCGCCAATGCGGAGACGTATAAGAAGCAAGTGTTCAAGATTCTCGATCCGCGGAAAACCGTCATCGATAACAACTCGCGCTGGCTGGGCGCCTTTACCAGCTACGACTGGATTCGATTGTGCGCGAAATACACCGTCTCGCAGATGTTGGAGCGCGAAGATTTTCACGCCCGCTTCCAAAAGGAGACCCCCATCTTTCTTCACGAGCTCATGTACTCGTTGGGACAGGGATACGATTCGGTGGCGCTCGAAGCCGACGTCGAGTTGGGCGGAACGGATCAGAAATTTAATTTGCTGGTGGGCCGGGAACTGCAGCGGAGTTACAACCAAGCGCCGCAAATTGTCCTGACCATGCCGTTGCTCGAAGGACTGGACGGCGTCCAAAAAATGTCCAAGTCGCTGGGGAATTACGTCGGCATCACCGAATCGCCCAACGAGATGTTCGGAAAGATCATGTCGATCAGCGACGATTTGATGTTTCGTTACTGGGAGTTGTTGACGGACGCGTCGCTGGCCGAGATTGACCGGTGGAAGAAGGAAGTTGAATCGGGAGCGCTTCATCCCATGAAACTCAAGCAGGACTTGGCGAAGCGCATCATCGCCGACTTTCATTCCGGCGCTGAAGCCAATCGGGCGGCGGGGGAATTTGCGCGCGTCTTCTCGGCAAAAGAAGCTCCCGACCACATCGAGGAAAAGAAACTGTCGCGTTCGTCGGAAAAGATTCGTCTGTCGAAACTTCTGGCGCAGCTTGCGCTGGCCTCGTCCGTCAGCGAGGCCAACCGGCTCATCGAGCAGGGCGGCGTGGAGATTAACGGCGAGCGAGCCGGCAACGTAAAAGCCGACTTTGATCTGTCCAAACCCGCCGAGTTTGTCATCAAAGTGGGGAAGCGGCGATTTCTGAAGTTGCAGGTGGAGTAACGCGAAATCATCTCGCCGACTCGGCGGCGGTTTCAAGCCGGTCGCGAACTCGTTGCCGGCTTTGATTTTTATCCGGTCATGAAACGCTCGGAACAAAGAAGACCGACGATTGGAATTGCCCTGAGTGGGGGCGCGGCGCGGGGCTTCGCGCATATCGGCGCCCTGAAGGTCTTGCAGCAAGAAAAGATTCCCATTGATTTCATCATGGGCGCTTCGGTGGGAAGCATCATCGGCGCCGCGTTTGCCGGCGGAACTCCCTTCGAGACGATGCTCGAAATCTGCAGCACCATGCGCTGGCGCGATATCGCGCGGATCGCGTTGTCGAAGCGCGGGCTGGCGTCGATCGACCGCAGCGATGTGTTTCTGAATCGGCTGATTCAAGCCCGGACCTTCGAAGAGTTGGCCGTTCCGTTTTACGCCGTCACCACCGATATCCGGACTGGAGAAACGATTGTCCTTTCCCACGGCGAATTGATGCCGGCGTTGCACGCCAGTTGCGCCATTCCGGGGCTTTTTGTTCCCGTTCAGATTCAAGGACGCTCGCTGGTCGACGGAGGCGTGTCGGCCAATCTGCCGGTCCTGCCGTTGAAGCAACTGGGCGCCGAAAGAGTGGTCTTGATCGACGTATCCGCGCGCATCGACGAGCGCCGGCCTCCTCAGAATATCGTGCAGATCATGCTCCAATCCATGTTCATCATCGGGCGCTCTGCCGCGCGACTGGCTCGGCAACAAGCCGATGTCATTGTGGAGCCCGACATCAACTCCTATGAGTGGGACGATTTCAAACATTGCCCGGAGATTTCTTTGGCCGGCGAGATGGCCATGCGACGGGCGTTGCCACAAATCTTGGATTGGCTTCCACCGCGCAAGAAATCGTTCTTTCAGAAGATTCGGGCGGTGTTTCATCAGGCAGCCAGCGCTTGATTTCCAATTCTCCTAAGACTATATTCTTCGCATCACCGACTGGGATAACAGGAGACGCCAATGGCCTATTGCGCTCAATGTGGGATCACCTATCCTCCTGACAAGCGATTCTGTAAAGAATGCGGAAGTCCTTTGACCGAAGAGCCGCAAGCGCCTCAGCCGCCTCCATCGGCTTCGCAGGCCTATTGCGCATCCTGTGGATGGCCTCTTCCTTCAGGGAAAAATTTCTGTCCTCAATGCGGCGCGAAGGTTATCGCTCCTGCCGCGACTGCTCAGGCCACACCGCCCCCGCCGGAGCCTCCCGTGGTTTCACCGGTGACAGAGAGTTATCCGGAGGAAGAGTCAGCGCCTCCATCTCCGCCGCCCGCGCAGCCCGCGAATCTGAACCGCGACGAGACTTCACGCGAAGAGTCGGTTCAGCCGGAGCAATCTGAAATTTCATTTGCTCAGCCTGAGGCGATGAGCGAAGAGCCATTAGGAGCAGAGTCTCCGACCGGCGAATCGCAGGGCGTTGGCGCCGGCGGTGAAGCGCCCACGGGAATGCCCCCCGCGCCACGAAAAAGTTATTTGGGCGTGGTGATCGTGGTGGTGGTTTTGATTGGCCTCGCCATCGGTGGCCTCGTGGTGTGGCATAAGATCAAGGCGAGACGCGCCGCCGCTCAACTCGCCGAGCAAGCGCGAGAAGCGGCTCAGGCCAGCCAACAGCTTCAGCCTTCCGAAGTCAACACGCTGGACGCGAAGACCAAAGACACGATGGGAAGAATGGGCGCGATCTTGTTTGCCATCGACGCCTACAAGTCCGCAAAGAAAAAGCTGCCGCTCACATGGGTCGACTTGGGCCCCAATATGCGGGACCCTTCCATGCGCAATGATGAATGGGGAAATCCGTTCATTTACTTGGTGGACACTTCCAACAACGGTTTTGTGCTGAGTTCGTCGGGTCCGGACGGCAAGCGCGACACTCCCGACGATATCCAAGTCACGGATACTTCTGAAGCCCAATGGCGCAATCAGCATCAAGAAGTTCTGGATGAGTGGCGCGTCGGAAATCTCGACCTCTATCAGAAACTTTCGGGAGAGCAAATCTCCGCCGAAGCTCAAGCGGCTTTGGAGAAGAAGCGGATGGAGCAGGAGCGCATCAAGGCCGAAAAGGCCGCGCAGCTTGCGGCGCAGCAAGCGGCTCAGCAACAACAGCAGCAAGAATTGCAGAAGCAGCAAGACGAAGCGGCGCGTTTGGCCGATCAATTGAAACAGCAACAAGAAGCCCAGCGGCAGGCGGAGGCGGAGCGGCAGCGACAATTGGCGGAAACGCAAAGGAAAGCGCGTCTCGAGAAGATGAACTTCGTGGAAACTTTTTCGCCCGGACTTCCGCGCTGGGCCGCCGCCAGCTTTCGAAACGTCACTGAAAAAGGGAAGCCGGGGATGCGCATCGTGGGATTCGGCCTGCTTCGAGATGCGTCGGATTGGGATAATTATACGGTGGGCTTTGACGTGAAGATTCACAAGGAAGCCGTCAACTTTATCGTGCGCGCCCGGGATCGGCAGAATTTCTATTTTCTGAAATTGACCGACGACAAGGCCAGGGATTTTCCGAAGAACAGTCTGATCAAATATATTTATCAAGGCGGCCGGTATGTGGCGGGGCCGGGGGCGAGCGTGTCGCCCGGCGCTTACGCCATCGTTTCGCTTCCCTTCAAAGTGAAACAAAATGCGGTTGTGCCGGTGGTGATCAGCGCCTCCGGCAATACCCTTCGCGTCATGATCGACGGTCGTCTCGTCGATACCTGGCAGGACAATACCTTCAAGCAAGGCTCCTTCGGGTTCAACTGCGGCGCCAAGGAAGAAGCCACGGTTACCAACTTTCAGGTGAAGTCAGTCAATTAGCGCTGTGCCGATTGTCGTTTCAGGTAGCCGGGATTCGCCTCGCTTTTGGCGAATCCCGGACCTCATATCAACAGCCCAAATCCAGGCTTTACACCGATGATTTCAGTCGACCAGGCTCGTCAAATTGTTGTGGACACGTTTCGCGCCAAGAAGCTCGCGATGAAGACGGAGCGAGTGCCGTTGAAAGACGCTTTGGCGCGGGTGTTGGCGC
>CAZIDA010000281.1:0-5099 GCA_964537865.1 uncultured Acidobacteriota bacterium | reverse complement strand
GTCGAGAAGGGAATTGTCGATGCCGCCACGCGCGGGTTTTTAGCGGGCTATCCGGTGGTGGACTTCAAGGTCACTCTTTACGACGGATCGTATCACGATGTGGATTCCTCGGAACTGGCTTTCAAAATCGCCGGCTCGCTGGCCTTCAAGAAGTGCATGGAGCAAGCTCGGGCGGTGCTGTTGGAGCCGATCATGAACGTCGAAATTGTCGCGCCGGAACAGTACGCCGGCGATTTGATGGGCGACCTCAATTCCCGCCGCGGCCGGATTCAAGGCATGGATTCGCGCGGCGGCAATCAAATCATCAAGGCGCAAGTTCCCATGGCCGAGATGTTGACTTACGCGCCGGTGTTGACCTCGACCACGCAAGGCCGGGGCGCCTATTCCATGGAATTCTCCCATTACGATATTGTGCCGTCTCAGATTTCAGCGAAGATTATCGAGGCGGCCAAGGCGGCCGGACACGGCAAAGAAGAGGAGGAAGAAGGAGAATAGCCGCCAACCGGGCCGCGAAGCTCGTCCGCAGCCGATTTCTTCTCTCGGTGGTTTGACGATACATCTTGTTACCATGTCCGAGTCAACCGAGATGGTGTACGAATTCGTGTAATTGACCTTGCCGGATTCTCCCGAACCCACCGAACCCCTCATCGCAATTCCCAATTTTCTTGAGCCGACAAGCGTTTAACGCCTCGTGATAGCGCCGCCTCTTCGGTTGAGTCTTGGCAATCGAGATGCTCCTACCCACAGTGAATACTTTTTTTCACTTCCAATCAGTCGCCTATAAAAATGTTTCGCTTGATTTTCGATTTACGGTAACATGAGCCGTCGTTCAAATTAATTCCACCCCCCAGCAAACAGAATCATTGCCATGTCCAATCCTTCCGACCTCAAGAATGAGATTGAATTGTTTCTCTTGGCGCATCCTGACGCAGACATCCACGACCGCCGCGCGGGCATGGTGGAGGGAAGCAACGCCCATTACGCTTTCGAAGAGCGATACGGAAAGCTCTTCCTCGAGATCTGGACCTCCGATCTGTCGCTGACTCGGCGCGTCCTCGGCATCCGCGTTCACGAGACTGACTTCATGGCGCTGCGAGTCTCCTTTGGCGCTTTTCCCGAATTCGATCTGGAGATTGATGCGCGTCGGTCGTTCTGTCTTCTTCGAGAACGAAAGGCCGCGCGACGAAAATTCCTGGATCAGATGACCCGGCTCTTGGAATCGCAGCGACCGGGGCTGCGGCTGGAGCGCCTCCGCGTCTCCAAGGACCTGAGCCGCTCCTTTTCTGAGCACTATTGCCGGGGATGGGGAAGGGAAGACAACCGGCCATGGGCCGTGTTCGGCGTTAATCCAGCCGAGAGTCAGGCGACCATTGATGCCGGCCTCGGATATGCGCTGATTTGGCTCGATCACCTTCGTTTACGCTTGCGAAATCCTTCCATGGCGGGCTTGCTCTTGCTGGTTCCCGAAGGAAGCAGCGGGCCGTTGTTGACGCGGATCGCCTTCCTGCGAGCCGGTGGAGCGCAGCTTGAAATTTGTGAATATGACCGCGACATGGGCGTCTTGAATTCCATGGATCCGCGAGACTTCGGCAATCTCAGCACGAAACTTTCGCGCGTCGACCGCGTTCCCTTGCCGCGCGACGAAATACCGATGAAATTTCTTCCCGCGCCGATTCGGAATGGTTGGAAGGACTTTGAATTCGCGCATCGTCCGGCGTCCCATCTTTTTTCGGTGCGATTTCATGGATTGGAATTTGCGCAGCTCGCGGAAGAGCGGAATCACAAGATTCACTTTGGCGTGGCGCCAATCGCTCAACCCTTCTTCGACGGAAGAGAAGACGAACTGGAGAGGCTCATCCAAGATCTCAAAACTTATCGTTGCCCCGACTCCCCGGACATTTCTCATCCCTACTTCCGGCTTCAAGCGGAGCGTTGGATGGAATCGCTGGTTCTCTCGGACATCCGGATGGTTCACGGCTCTCTCGATCCGCGATTTGTGTATCCGCAGGTGCCGGCTTTTTCGGGGACCGACCGCGCCGTCATCGATATCCTGACCGTGACTCGGTCGCGCCGCTTGGCGGTCGTGGAATTGAAAGTGGCGGAGGACATCAATCTGCCGCTTCAGGCGCTCGATTACTGGGCGCGCGTGAAGTGGCATCAAGATCGAGGCGATTTTCGGAATCAAGGTTACTTCCAGGAGATCTCCGTCGGGGATGAGCTTCCGCTGCTGTTTCTGGTGTGTCCGGCGTTTCGCTATCACTCCACGACCGACATGCTTCTTAGATGTTTTCCCCGAGAGATTCAAGTTATCAAAGTTGGAGTAAATGAGAATTGGAGGGAGGGAATCCAAGTGCTTTACCGGAGATGAGCTGTGGTGGCCGCCCCGATGGATCGGGGTCGGACGCTCCATCCATCGGTCCGGGATTCGCCAATCCCCCAAAAACCCGGGGGACGCAAGCGAGACCGGGCGAATCCCGGCTACCCAAACAGCTACGCGCCTCCTTTTGGAACAGAAGACGCGCCGCTATTCTATCAGCGCGTAAATCCTTGCTTGTCCGCCGCTGCCGCCTTGAATCTTAATCGGCGAGACGATCAAGAAGGCGCCGCGCGGCGGCATCTGATAGAGGTTGGCGACGTTTTCCAAGCCGTACTTTCCACCGCTCAACAAAAGATGGTGCGCCGCAAAATCCTTGGAAGGTCCGTAATCGATGGAGAGCGTGTCGATGCCGATGCCGTTAATGTTTCGCGCCTTGAGCAGAAAATCGATCGCTTCCGGGGACCATCCGGGAAAATGCATGACGCCTTGGGAATCGCGATTCTGATATTTCTCCGGGCTGCCGATGCGTTCCCCCCAACCCGTGTACGCGAGAACGATCGCCCCGTCGGGAATTTCGCGGTTCTTTCTTTCCCATTCCTGCAAATCGGCGGGGCTCACTCGATAGTCGGGATTGGCGGCGGCTTTTCCCCGGACATTGATCACCACGCCGTAGCCGAACAGATCGTCGAGGGCCATCTTATCGACGGTGACGCCGCCTTCCTCGAAATGAGCCGGGGCGTCGATGTGAGTTCCCAGATGTTCCGGCGTGCAGTATTTGCCGGACAGCACATGATCTTTGGCGAGGGAGGTAAAGAATTCAAATTTGAAGGGCTCGTATCCCGCGGCCGGCCAATAAGGACTTTGCGCGTTGATCGGGTAGGTCAGGTCGAGCACCTTGGTTCTTCCGGCCAACACGCCATCCAATCGATCTTTGCCGCTGATCCGGCGCACCCTTTTGGAAATCTCTTTCCCCACTTTTTGCATTTCCTGCTTCTGAGCTGTGTACAGAGGCAACGATGCAAACAGCGACGCAGTGAGGGCAAACCAAAACCAGAGTGATCGTTTCATGTTTCCTCCCGGGTTGATGAGTAGAGTTCAGACTTGAAAGGTTGGAAAAGGTCCTGCGACTTTCAGGCCCCCAATTTTGCGCGCACCAACTCGTTGACCGTCTTGCCGTCGAAACGCTTGCCGGCCAACTTGGCCATCGCGGCTTTCATCACCTTGCCCATTTCCTTCGCGGTGGCGGCGCCGGTTTCCGCGATGGCCTCCTGAACGGCCTTCTCAATTTCTTCTCGCCCGACCGCGGCCGGCAGATACGCCTCGATGATGTTGATTTCGGCGGCCTCCTTCTCGGCCAAGTCCAGCCGTCCGCCCTTCGTGAATTGCTCGATCGAATCGCGGCGCTGCTTGATCATCGTCGCTAAGACTTGGAAGCATTCCGCTTCGTCGAGCGCCTTGATCTTTTCGATCTCTTGGTTCTTGATGGCGGCCTTCATCATGCGAAGCGTTTCCAGCCGCAAGCCTTCCTTGGTCCGCATGGCGTCTTGAAGGTCCTTCTGAATTCGCTCTTGGAAAGTCATGGCTCAGCCTCGGAGAGAGGATTGGATGGATCGAAGGATGGCCTTTCCATGAAAGCGGCCATTCTCAATAAAGATTTCGTTGTTCTTCAAACCGGCGACGATCGATCCCGCCAAATAAACACCGGGAACGTTGGTCTCGTGAGTCGTGAGATCCATGTCCGGCTTCAGATCGCTGGAGTTCAGTTGAATACCGAGGGAGCGAAGAAACCGCTCGTCGGGTCGGTAACCCGTCATCGCAAAGACGAAATCGTTTTTGATTTCTTCTCGGCCATGAGCATTTTGGATGACGAGCGTCTCCGGTTTGATTTCCACGACGCGGGAGTTGAGGTGCGCCCGGATCTCCGATTTCTTGATGCGGTTTTCGATGTCCGGCTTGATCCAGTACTTGATGGCGCCGGAGAACTCCGATCCCCGATAAATCAGCGTCACATGAACACCATTTCGAAAAAGATCGAGCGCCGCTTCAATGGCGGAGTTCTTTCCGCCGATGACGGCGACTTCCTGGCCGAAGAAGGGATGCGGCTCGGTGTAGTAGTGCGACACCTTGAGAAGATCTTCACCGGGGACGCCCAGCCGATTCGGATTGTCATAATATCCGGTCGCCACGACCAGCTTCTTGGCCAAGAACTCGCCCGGACGGCGGAGTCGATCGAGTGTAAAAAGATGAAACGCGCCGTCGCTTCCCGTGACTTGCTGAACACTTTCGTAAAGCCGGAGATTCAGCTCGTACGATTCCGCCACGCGGCGGTAATACTTCAATCCTTCGACCCGGGTCGGCTTCTCCTGCGCCGAAACCAACGGCAAGTCGCCGATCTCCAAAAGCTCGGGCGTGGTGAAGAAGACCATGTTGCTGGGAAAGTGAACGATCGAATTCACCAAACTCCCTTTGTCGAAGAGGACATGCGTGAAACCGGCCTTCTTGGCTTCAATGGCGCAGGCCATGCCCGCCGGCCCCGCGCCGACAACGGCAATGTTGAAAGAAGGAAGCGTGGTCATCGTTTTGCCCCAGGCGATTCATTCTATCGTCGCCCCTTTGCCTTGTAAACGCCTTTGTCGGCTTCCGGTGAAAGCCGAAAGCGGTTATAATCGCAGCGAAGTCGAATCGGGAATTTGGATGCCCTTGACCAAGCGGCGCGCCGACCAACGATTTTCGGCGCGAGGGTCGCGAAATACCGGGCTCAAGGAACGCCTTTCACAATGGC
>CAZIDA010000280.1:0-5107 GCA_964537865.1 uncultured Acidobacteriota bacterium | reverse complement strand
GGCTACTTCTTCTCGGCGATGTTCTTTTTGAGAATGGTTTCGGCGAGATCGGGAATCACTTCCCACGCAATCTCTTCGATCACGCGGGAGGACATCTTCTCCACCACTCGGCGCGCGATGGCGTCGATCATCTCTTCCGACAAAGCCGGCGGCGTGGAAGAAGGAATTTCGTCGGTCGCTGCGGCAGCGCCCACAGTTTCCGGCGCCAGCGCCTCCGGACCTGAAATCGGCGGTGGTGGCGCGCCCATCAATTCTTCCATCGTCGCGGGGGCGCGCGACTCGAGAACCGGGGACACGGAAACCCTTGGCCTTTCCATTTCAGAAACGGCCGGTGTCAGAACAATTTGATTGTCGGAATGCAGAGCCAGGTGTTCCTGAAACTCGGCAAACTCATCGCGCCCGGAGGGTTCCGTTGTTGGAATTGTCACCGGTGGGCCGTAGATTGGCGCCTCTTCTGCGGTGGGAGTGGAAGAAGCAGCTTCGTCGATCTCCGGCAAGGGAGGAGCTTCGATCGAGCCGGTAGTTTCAGCGTCGGGATTCAAAACGGGTTCTTCTTCGACGACGCCTGCGGACGATACTTCGTCCAAGTGGGAAATCTCCAACGGCATTTCCGCTTCCGCCCCAGCCGCGGATTCAGTCGCGGATTCGGATGACACTGGAACATTCTCAACAAAAGTCATCTCAGTCGACGAGATTCTCTCCGCTCCCGGAGCAGGCTCGCGCTCCGCCGGCTCTTCAATACTCTGCAAAAACGCGGATTGTTCGGGATGCCATACGGTGGTATCCGGCGAAGGCGCGGGAATTTCTTCGCCGAGAGAAATGGGAGGCTGCTCTGCCGCGCTCTCCTCGCGCTCCCAGGAGAGATATCTCCGGATCGCGTCCATCAGCATCTTGGGCGCGAACGGTTTTTTCAAATGATCATCGGCTTGGACGCGGGCCGCTTCCTTTTCGTCGAACGGTTCAAAGGCGCCCACCAAAAGAATGACGGGCACGGCTGAAGTTTCCGGCCGCTGCTTGATGAACTCGCACACTTCATACCCGTTCTTGCCGGGCATAAAAACGTCGGCCAACACCAAGTCGGGCGTTGATTCCTCAAGATGGCGAATGGCGGCCTCGCCGTTGTTGAGAAGCGTCAATTCGACAGGCTCGTTCTCAAAGGTTTGATGAACGATCTTCTGAATCGTGATGCTATCGTCTGCGAGGAGAATCTTGACAGGCATGAAACCGTCTTTCGGCTACCCCATTTTGAAAGTTGCTCTTCAGCGCATCGAGCGCCGGGAGTTTCAAATGAGTCTTCCCGGAATCTCTCAAAAAGGCCAGATCTTTTTCAAACCCTTTTTCTTTTTCGAGCTGGATTTTCCTTTGCCGGTCGATGACGATTTATCGGATTGCGACGATTTATTCCCCGACGATGCCGCTGGCTGAGACTGATCGCCCGTGGAATTGGGAGCCGCTGCCGGTTGAGAAGCCTCTTTGCCGGAATCGGTGGAAGGATTCGTCGCTGTGCCCGCCGAACTTCCAGAGGAAGAGGAATTCGTAGTTCCGGAAGACGTAGACACCGGTCCGACGGAAATATCGGCGGTCGCGCCCGCGGCCGGCTCACCCGCCCCGACCGGTGGTTGATTAGCGGCGGTTTCCGTCTTCATCGGCGGCAGCGGCGACGGCGTCGTCCGCGCCAACGATACATCCGGGCTCTTGCGGAACATTCCCCACATGTTGCCCAGAATTCCTTTATGCGGCCGATTTGCTTCTTCCTGTTTCGCGATTTCAATCGCCTTCGGATCGGTGGCGGGAATCGGCTGGTTCAAATCCGTCAACCGCTCTTTGGCTTTCTTGAAATAATCGCAGTCCGGAAAATACTCCACGATCTTGGCATAAGAATCGGCGGCGAGGCGATCGTTGTTGCTGCGCTCGTACGATTCCCCCAACAGATACAAAGTTTCATCTTGGCCGCTGTAATCCGGATACTTTTGGAGCGTCTCTTGGAAACGGCTGATGGCCGCTCGGTAAGCGCGACGAATGAAATACTGTCGCCCCACCTCGAAATTCCCTTCCGCCAGCACCTCCTGCACTTCACGCAACCGCTGCTGCGCCTCCGGCGCGTACTGGCTCTTGGGATACTGCGCCAACATGAATCGGAACTCTTCTTCGGCGGCCAGCGCCTGTGTGCGATCCCGGTCCGGCTTCTCCATTTGCCGGTAGTTGGTCATCGCCGCTTTCATCTGCGCTTCCGCGGCATCCGGATCGTTGGGGAAGAAGGTGATGAAATCCTTGTACTCCGCCTTGGCTTGAACCAATCCTGAGGTTCCTCCCTGTTTGTAAAAGGAGTCGGCGATGGCCAGCTTCGCTTTCGCGAGATAATCGCTGTCCGGGTATGTATTGATCAGGGTTTGCAGCGTCAGGCGACCGACGTCGTAGTGTCCCTTCTCGATTTCGGCGGTGCCGCGCTCAAACAGAATTTTGTCCGGTTCGGTTTCCGTGGTGGGCGCCACGGCCACGGGTTTCTTGTGCCCGAAGAACAGGCACCCCGACAGCGAAAGGGACGTCAGTACAATCGCCAGTCCAATTCCCAGTTTCTTTATCATCACCGATCATTCTCCTTCATGGCTAATTCGACCGGGTTCCTCGACCCATCGTTCTCTCTGCGTGTTACTCATAATTCGTCGTGGAGCGGACGCTCGATTCAAACTCCCGGGCAATCCGGATCATTTCTCGTACCGCCTCGGCGGGATCCGGGGCGTGAAAGATGTGCGAGCCGACGACAATCATGTCGGCGCCGGCTTCCAGCACGTCCCGCAAATTCTCTCGATCCACGCCTCCGTCCACTTCGATGCGGCACTCCAGCCCCGCCTCGTCGATCATCTCTTTCAAGCGCGCAATCTTATCGAGCGAGTACTCGATGAACTTCTGGCCGCCGAACCCCGGATTCACCGACATGATCAAGACGTGGTCCACGTTTTCCAAAACTTCTTCCACCATGGCCAGCGGCGTCCCCGGATTGAGCGCGACGCCGGCTTGACAGTTCTCGCTCTTGATGATTTGGATGGCTCGATCCAAATGCACCGTCGATTCCACCTGCACCGAAATATAATTCGCGCCGGCCTCCACGAAATTTTTCAGAAACCGCTCCGGCTCGGCAATCATCAGATGCACGTCCAGGGGGAGAGTGGTGGCCCGGCGAATACACTCGATGACCGGCGGACCGATGGTGATGTTGGGAACAAACCGCCCGTCCATGACATCGACGTGCAGCATGCTCGCGCCGGCGGCCTCCACCGTGTGAATGTCGTCGGCCAAATGCGCGAAATCCGCGGACAAAATGGAAGGAAGGATGTCGATCATAATTTAGCCGGAAATATCTTATTTCGATACAGTAAATCCAATGGACGCCCCCGCCGGCACCTTGGCGCCGGCCGGAGGATTTTGCGCAATCACCACGCCCGCCGGAACATCCGGATAGGCCTGCGAACTCACCGGCCCTCGCACAAACCCTTCGCTTTTGACGATGTCGACGGCCTTCTGAAAATCCATTCCGATGAAATCGGGAGTCAGGAACGCGTCTTCTTCCGACCCGCGCGACATCAGGACGTTCACGGTGGGACTCAAGACCTCCTGGGAATTCGCCGGCGGTTCCTGGGCAATGATTTGATCTTTCTCAACGGTGCTGCTGTAAGCGGACGCGACCAGTCCCAACGTCAGTCCTCGCCGCATCAGATTAATCTGTGTGGCGCGCAAAGTGCCGTCGACCAAATCCGGGATCGGCACTTTTCGTTTGCCCAAGCTCAGCATGGCCCTCACCGGACTGTAGGCCTTAACTTGGGCGCCCACCGGAGGATCCTGCGAGACGATCAATCCTTCGGCGACCCGGTCATTATAAACTCGCGACTCCACTTTCAAAAGAAGTTTGCGCGCAGCCAGTTGCCTTTCCGCTTGCGGCTCGTTGAGGCCCACGAGCGTCGGGACAACTTCCACTTGTCCCCGGATGGCAAATCGCATCGCCGTCAACGCGCTCAGAAAACCCACGCTCACCAAGATGAACAGGGTGAACAGCTTTTGCGCGATGACTTTCAGCTTTTCGACGAACATCTGAAAATGCTATTCTGATATTGGATTCGTTAATTCCCTGTCGCCACGGGTAATCCGAGGCAGAGTTTAACATAGCCCCTGAGAGGTCTCAAGCGCGACGACGGGACGAAAACACTTTGGGTTGCCGGCTTTGACGACCGTTTCCATTGCCGGCGCCACGGCGCCTGAGGTGAGACGCAATCATCCGCTCGCCCATTCCTTATGCGAATTATCTTCATGGGAACTCCCGAATTTGCCGTGCCTTCCTTGGAAAGTTTAATTCAATCCTCGCATGAGATCGCGGGAGTCTTCACACAACCGGATCGTCCGGTGGGACGACGACAGACGATGGCGCCTCCGCCGGTCAAGCGGCTCGCGCTTTCTCATCACCTGCCCGTGTTTTCTCCTGAGAAGATCCGAAACGAAGAAGTGCAATCCACCATGCAGCGCTTGAATCCGGATGTTATCGTGGTGGTCGCTTACGGAAAAATCCTGCCGCCTTGGATGTTGCGGCTGCCGAAGCAGGGAGCGATCAACGGCCACGCTTCCATGCTCCCAAAATATCGAGGCGCCGCGCCCATTCAGTGGGCCGTCGCCAACGGAGAAACCGTCACCGGCGTCACCACGATGCAGATGGATGAGGGTCTCGACACCGGCGCCATCCTGCTTCAGCAAGAGGTTCCGATTGGCCCCGAGGATACGGCGCAAACGATGTACGATCGCTTGGCCGGCGTCACGGCGTCGCTTTTACAGGATACCTTGAAGCGGCTTGAAGAGGGCACGCTCTCTCCACAAAAGCAAGACGACTCGCAGGCCAGTTTCGCGCCCATCTTGAAAAAAGAAGATGGAAAAATCGAATGGGAATGGCCGGCCGAAAAAACTCACAACCGCGTTCGCGGACTGAACCCTTGGCCGGGAACCTACGCTTCTTTTCGAGGAAAGCAACTGAAGATTTGGAAGACGGAATTGGCGCGTGGAATTCAAATTCAGGAAACGCGCGGAGAACCGGGCGCTTTAGTCCATTCGGAGGGACGTGGTTTGC
>CAZIDA010000279.1:0-5109 GCA_964537865.1 uncultured Acidobacteriota bacterium | reverse complement strand
GTTTATCTGAACAAGAGTCGACAGCGTGAGAAAGCGCGAGAACGAATAATTCGCCTGAAAACTCCCAAACACAACGGAGAAGTTTCCGCCGGGCACTGGAAGACGGAACTGATTCCACTGTTGGCTCAAGCTGAAGGACCACCGTTCGCCGGCCCGGTAGTCGCCGCGAATGCGGGATTCATTCAACCGGCCATTGTAGTAGCCGCCAAAGCGCTCGAAGAAGCGCAACACCCAACGCCGATCTTGCCGCGTCCCGTAGGTGAGCTGATGCCGGGACCAACGGTAGAGTCCTGGAGGAATGACCACGTTCTTGTAAATGTTGAACGGGGTCGTGATTCGCTGGGTAAAAACATTCACGATGTCGTCGTCCGTATAGGCGCCGTTGTTGAACTCCGCCCGGAACGTGGCCTGCCATTCTTGAGTCTGGAGAGTACCGTGCGTGTCGGGAGCATGGAGGATGAAGCCTTCAAAGTTCAGATCGCGCAGCCCCCGAATTCTTGGTCGTGGTTTGAAGGTGAAATCGGCGAAGTCACAGACGCAATCTGTTCGCTCCAGAAACCCTACTTCAGGATTGAAGTTAGGCCCAACTTTCCTATGTTCGATATCAAAATCCAACCAATTGCTGCGGTAGCTAGCCCCGGCGCCGACGTTGGTCTGGCCATGCGAGACACCGGGCGACCGTGTTTGCGCCGCATAAGCGGTAACGACCAGGTTCTTGAAAAAAACCAGCCGCGTATCCAGGCCAAACCCTTGATTGAACCGATCGGTGCTGTTGCCGGAACGTTTGTCGAGGGCCATGAAACCGATGTAGGACCCGCCGGGCAGCGACCGCTTGACTCGCAGGATCCCATAATTGCCAAAAGGATTGGATCCGTTGGAGCGCGTGTCCACATCCATCACACCGACATCGAATCCTCCCAACGAGCCGGTGATCTTGGCGCCGCCGTTGATGGGAACCTGTTGACCGGTCACCGGATCAATCCCGATCTGACGGCTGAAAAACAGCAAATCGCCGGAGCCTCCCATCGCGAAGTTAAAAATTCCCGCATTTTCGAGAAAGAACTGGCGTTTCTCGGGGAAAAATAACTTGTATGGGGTAAGATTAAATTGCTGGGCATCCACGTCAGCATCCGCAAAATCAGTGTTGGCCGTCAGGTTTGCAACCAGATTGGATCGAAGCCCCAATTTGACGTCCACCCCACCCGTGTGCAATCCCGTAGTCCCTGCCGGCAAACCGCTGTTCGCCGCCGAGGGAGGCAGGTGGCGAAATCCTCCGAGCCCATACGGTTTGACCACCAGTAGTCGTCCACTTCCGATATCGGAAATGCCGTCCATCTCACCCGCCTCGCTGATCTTTTGAATCCCATAACTGCGTTGCCAGGCTGCCCAAAGATCTTCTTCGTTCTTTCGGCGGATAAACCTCTTAAAGTTGACCCCCCAAACCACCTCGCTGGAATGCATGAAATTCAGCGTCGAGAACGGGATGGCGATAGTGGCCGTCCAACCTTCGGCGGTAATGCGGGCTTCGGACCGCCAAACCCCGTCCCAGCCCGGATCACCATCGCCGCCGTCTCCCGAAGACTGTTCATCAGTAATCAGAGCATCACGTTGTGTCCCCAAAGGATTAATCTGAAACACATAGGCATTCCGGCGGTCATGGGTGGAGTCAATGGCAATCTCGAAATAATCGTCGAGTTCCTGACTCACATCGCGGCGCAATTCCGTGGCGATGATTTTTCCCGGCTCCGAATCGTAACAAGCTATTCCAAAAAAAATCTCCTTGCGCGTATAGAGGACGCGAACTTCCGTGCGTTCCGTGGGACGCTGTCCTTCATACGGTTCACGCTGCAGAAAGTTCGAAATGGGAATGGCTTGTCGCCAAAGCGGATCGTTCAGGGTTCCGTCAATGTGCGGCGCCTGATCCACGCGCACAGCCTTGATTATGCGGCGACCCTCATCGGGAGTCTGAGCCTTGATGGGTATACCAAGCAGCAATGCCATGAAGACCGTCACCCAGGCAAAGAGAGAATCAGTTCTACGACACTCTTTCATAAGACATTTCGCTTGGTGGTTTATCCCCTTGAAGGAATCGCTTTGCCGGCACATAGGTTTGATTGAAAGAAAACGGGACCGCCAGGGCAGTCGAATGTGCGCAAGAAAATGCCGCCGCCTAAGTTCTCATTGCGTGGGATGGTAATTTCGCGAACTGGAAAAGAACCGACTTCCAATATCTCGAGGTCGGCAAAGGTCTCTCCAGCAGTTTCAGACCACCGACTCAACAGGCATTGATTCAGCGCAACACAGCCTCATAAATAATCATTCGGGCGACCGGTTTGCCGTTCTCCTCTTGTTCCGGAGCGTATACACGGTGCGTTTGCGGGTCGACCGCCAGACTGTGAACTTTGGCAGCCACCGGGAAATCTTCGAGTTTTCGAAAATGATTGGGATCGTCCTCTTGAAAAACAGAGATCGCCCCACTGTAGCAGGCGGCGTAAATGCGCCGTAATCCGGGATCAAATTTAATGACATCGGGCCCGTCGGCCAAAGGCAAATAGGCGATCGGTTCATGTTTGTCGAGGTCCAACACCGTCATCAGATTATTGCCTTCGCAGGAGAGGAACGCCCGGTGGTGTTCCGGATCCAACGTCATGCCATGATTCCCGCGGCAGCGGCCCACCGGATAACGCCCCACCACGGTATCATTGGAAGGATCGATGACCGCAAAAATGTTCTGGTCCTGCAGATTGACATAGATTTTCTTGGCGACTGGATCGTATTGCGGCATTCCCGTCTCGCTGTCGAAATGCAGCGTCTTGATAACTTCGTCTCTTGTGACATCAATAACTGCCTCCGCCTTCCCTCGCTCGTCCGAAACATAAAGTTTGTGAAACGGTGGAGCGTAAGCGCTGCCGTCGGGCTTCTCCTCGGTTGGAATCTTTTTGATGACCTTCATCTGGCGCAAATCGATCACGCCAATCTTGTTCTCATGCCAATCGGAGGTGTAAACCTTCTTGAGATCGGGGACATACTCGACCCCTTCCACGCCCGGCACATCCGCGATGGCCTTCACGACCCGATTCGAACGCAGGTCAATGACGTAAAGCAAGCCCGCGGCCAAATGCGCTGAAAGCAAATAGTGGTCGTCGGCGTCGATCGTCAGGTAGTCGAACCGTTTGCCCGCCGGGCCGGGCAAATCAATCTGAGCGATTTTCTTGAGCGTGGCCCGACTGTAAGAAGAAGCTCCTGAAGAACAACCCGACAAAAGGAAAACAACCATCAAGAACAAAAATGCCCTTCGCATCACAATCCTCCCTCAAAGTATTCAAGACCGGATCCTTCTATCCGATATCCACCAGCATCCTTAAGACAAAATCAACGGATCTATTCCCGAGGCCCGGACAAAACGAAATTCAGCGTTCCCGGGGCACCCGGGCGTATCTCATCGGAACCCTGCATTACCACTTCATCCATTCGATCGTGCTTGATTCCTTTGATCTCCTACATGAATTGTATCTTCGTGGCGGGCCGGGTCGAACCACCATCGCGCCCGTGCCTCGGCCAGACTTCAAAACTTGAGCCGCAAATTGAGTTGCATCCTGCGTCCCGGCTGGGCGGCGACTGCATGCCCGAAGAAGGGCGACGAAATCACTCCGACATAGGTGATGTCGTTTACGTGATTGAGCACGTTGAACGCATTTAGCGCGACGGTGGCTACCGGTCCCTCCTTCTTTGACTTGAAGATCTGAAAATCATGTGCAATATTCAGGTCAAGATTTATCAGGCCGGGCCCGGGAAGTGAATTGCGAGGCGCTCCGGCCGGTCGATCATTGGAGATTCCATCATGATTGTCGTCGCTGCCCGTGGTAATGCTGACTGGCCTGCCGGAATAAAGTGAAAGCGCGACTCCAAGCGTGAACAACTTTGACCCTTGGAATGACCCCAGCAAGTCAAATTTGTGTCTGCGGTCATAGTCGGAAAGCGCCCAGTCCGCAGCGGCATCGTAGCTGTTGGCAGGAAAATAGGAGATTCCACTCGTATTGTTGTACGTCTTGCTCAGAGTATATTGCACCTGTCCCGAGAAGAACTTGCTCGGGCTTCCACGGAAGGTCAGCTCCAAGGCGTTGCTTTTCTGATAGCCCTCCGATTCGATCTGGCGCACCTGGCCATAAGCCGGGTTCGGTCGAGCGATGAAGTCGGGGGGCGGCGGTGCATTAATGTCTCTGGAACGAAAGAGGTCAATCCCTCGGGAGCCGACATACGTCGCGCTGAACGTGCTTTTTGCGGTTACTTGCCGTTCCACGCCGAGGCTGTACTGAATGGTGTAAGGGATGCGGGCGCGCGGATCCAACACAACAAGACTCGTAGGAACCTGAGTGAGAGAGCCGGATGTGACGGGGAAGGTCGGATTCTCGACGATAAACCGCAACAGATTCACACCGTTAAAATGAAGCAGGTCAGAAATCGGCCAGGGGCCGGTGCGGTCATAGAACACTCCTACGCCGCCCCGAAAGACGGTCTTGCTCTTGTCACTGGGCGCGTAAGCAAAGCCGAACCGCGGTGCGAAATTATCCGGGTCATCGTGAAAATAGTTCTGCCAGTAGTACCGCATCCCCAGCGCGAGAGAGAAGTTCGGCTTCAACCGAATGTTGTCTTCGATAAATGCTCCCAGTACCTTTTCCAGGAAGACCACATGTCCCTGCCCGCGCTGCAGGGTGTAGGTTGAGGGCTGGCCCGAAACATAGGCGGCAAGACTTCCAAAGAGGTACGTGCCCGCAGTGTTGGTAAAATCATCAAATCCCCGCCGGCTGATGTCCGGAACATCGACGCCAAACTGCAGCGTATGCTTTCCGCTCGCATAGGTCACCGTTTCGTTTCCATCAAAGTGGTATTCGGTTCTGCGGGCGTCAGCCTGAGCACCCCCAGCCGTAAACGCTCCCGACACGACGATCAGCGGGCTAGGATTCAAACTCCTCGTCGTGGCATCATAGTGGCCGACGAGGAATCTCAGTTGATTGAGCCATCTGGAGGAAAATATGTGGCGGTAGCTGACATTGACCTCGTGTTCAAAAAAGCGCGTGTCGGTCGCGGCTTCCGGAAGCACCGTTCCAC
>CAZIDA010000278.1:0-5129 GCA_964537865.1 uncultured Acidobacteriota bacterium | reverse complement strand
CGCTTGAAGGTGCGGAAAAATTTGCACAGTCCCTGAACGTGAACAATCGTCTCGCTCATCGATGCTCGGCCCAGCCTTCTTCCTCCTTGAATTGTTTCCGCGGATTCAAAGCTTGAGAATTCTAACAGACATGCGGGCATCGGGCAATTTTGGGCCGGTTGCCAGAAGAATTGATTTTCGTCTCTTTGGCCCCGCTATCTCTTTGGCGGATGAGGTGTTCGGGTAGCCGAGGCGCGCTGTGGGCGCCTCGGATATTTGATTCAATCTACCCCGAAAATAGCATTGGTAGCCCCGGCCGTTCCCGCCACGGCGGGCCGGGGGCTCTTGGCTGCCGTGCCGAAAGGCCAGCGAAGGATATCATTTTCCTGTCCTTGGGCGCCCCAATCCATCGGGGCTTGAGCTACTGCCTTGAAAATAGATCCAGCGTCGGGCTGGCCGCGGATCCGTCATGAATGAGCGATCCCAACACGCCAGTCCCCCTCGGGGGACTTGCTCACTTCAGCCCGCTCTTTGAGGCAGGAAAACAAACAGCATGCCTCCAGACGCAGTTTAGGTTTTGACCTGATTCATTGGGGAACGCCGTTCATTCCGTCAATTCATCGGTGGCAAGTAAGATCATCCCTACAGATCGAAAGCGGGAGCGCTGCTCCCGCAGCCCAAAAAGGTCTTTAATCACTTCAATTCAACCTTGATGGGAACGGAGGTTTCGGATGACGAGGCGGCGACGTCGATGGGCTGCATGAGGTCGAGAGATTTGATGTAACACAGGCCTTGATTGTCGGTGCGGCAGTAGTAGACGGTCATGGCAAGCTCGACGGTGGAGTGGCCGTCGCGAGCGAGAGATTTGAAAGGAATCGTGATGGGAAGCTTCGCGCCTTTGATCAGCGTTCTTTGACTTCCGTTCGCAAACGCAACGCCGTCTCCGTCGATCTTCTTGACGTGGTAGCTCAGCGGCGCCAGCGGGTTCAGGTGATAGCCTTCCGGAAGTTTCAAATCGACGAGCAGCTCAGCCGCCACGCCCGGTTTGACGGAGCGCGGCGAAAACGATTGCCGCAGCAGGAACGGCGAGCCGCTATCGTCTGCGGCGGTGTCCATGGCGGAAGTGAACTGATCCATTCCGGTGAGCTGCAGCGTGGTGACACGCTTCGTTTTCAGATCGGCCACGCGGATGTCGTTGTTGTCGGTGTCGGCGATGAAGAGCTTGCCCCCGGCGATAGCCAAGCCGCCGGGCTCGTAAAATTGCGGATGCGTCTCCGTGCCCAGACCCGGCTTGCCGACGCCGAGAAACGTCTCGACGGTTTTCTTCTCGGGATCGACAATCTTGATCTTGTGATTGTAGGTGTCGGCGACGAAAAGTTTCCCGTCGTGATACAGCACGCCCAGCGGATGTTGCAGCCGCGCGTCGGGATAAGCGCCGTCCTTGTCGCCGAACTCGAACAAGCCTTCGCCAATGATGGTGTGAACTTGATGAGGCTTGCCAAGGTCGGCGTAGCGCACGGCACTGGCTTCGCTGTCGGCGAAAAATAAATGCCGGCCATCGTTGGTGATGCCGCTCGGCTGCGCCAACGACGCGAAGCGCAGCGGCCCGTCCGCAATGTTCTCCATGCCGCTGCCCGCGAATGGCTCGACCGTTTTCTTCGCGGGATCGTGCACCCACAGTTGATGACATCCGGCCATAGCGATGTAGATTTTTCCATCTACTTCCGTGAGATCCCACGGCGAATTGAGGGCAGTGGAAAGCGCCGGGCCTCCTTCTGCGCCGAAGCTTGCCTCGACACCGGTTCCCGCGACCGTCTCCACGGTGCGCGCCTTCAGATCCAGCTTTCGGATCAAATGATTCTCGGTGTCGGCGACCCACAGCACGTTGCCGGATGGATCGAGCGCCATTCCTTGCGGATGATGAAAGGAGGCATGCGCAAAATCGCCGTCGGATTTTCCTTCCGCGCCGGAGCTGGCGATGTCGAGCACCTTACCGGCAAGATCGGTGATGACGATGCGGTTGTGATCGGAATCAGAAATGAACAGGCGCTGACTTTTCGAGTCCGCCAGAATTTTTCCGGGGAAGGAGAGCACTGAAGGCGGCTGCTTGTATTTTTCAAGCGCCAACGGCAAAGGCGTGAGGTTGAGCTTTCCGGCGGCCCGATATTTCTCCACGAGTTGGCCGATGGCTCGATCGAGAACGGCATAATTTCCTTCGCCCGAAACCTCCCCCACCACATAACCGTCGGGATCGATGAGCACAAGCGTCGGCCAGGCCTGAACGCCATAACTGCGCCAGATGGAAAATTTGGCGTCGTTCACCACCGGATGCTCCACGTCGTAGCGCAAGATGGCCTCGCGAATGTTGTGCGTGTCCTTCTCATTTTGAAATTTGGCGGAGTGCACGCCGATGACGGCCAGCGCGTTGCCGTACTGGTGCTCCAACCGCTTCAGGTCGGGAATGATGTGCATGCAGTTGATGCAGCAGTACGTCCAGAAATCGAGCAGCACGACTTTGCCGCGGAGTTCTTTCATGGTCAGCGGATGGGCGACGTTCAACCATCCCACCGCCCCGGTGAAATCCGGCGCCCGCACGGTTTGTTTGTATCCGCTCATCGTCTCCTGTCCCTCCGCTCCCAGCGATTCTTCCGTCGCCGCCAAGTGGGGCATGCCATGCATGAGCGCCGCACCGCGCAGCGATTCCACAAAATCGCGGAACGGCGACAGCGCGAACAGCAGCGCCAGAATCAGCGCGGCGATCGACACCGTCCATAAGCGCGCGCTCCAACGCCGGGCGGTGGCCAAAGTCGGCCGCGCGGAAGAATGGAGCTCGTCCATCGGTGATTGCGGTCTCATGCTCGAGACGACAATTCTGTCACAGGGAGCCCAAGGACGCAAGAAAGGGCCGGCGATACCGATGTAATTTCTTGTCCCCGCCAGCGTGAATTTCCGAAAGGCGTAGAGAGGCCGCTACTTCAATTTGGTGACCGTGACCGCGATCTCGTACCGCTTCATGCTGTTGGGATCGTCGAGTGTACTGAGAAGGGTCGGCTTTCCCAATGAGACCAAGATCTGCGCCTGCGAACGTATGTCTCGCGTCACCGGACTGAGAGACCGACCTTCGGCCTGTTCGGGAATTGCAAAGCTACTGATGTCGCAGGAGGCCTCCAGCCGAAGTTCGTTTCCAACGGAGCGAAGCATCGCATCTAGACTCAAGCCAACATCCATGTATTGCACAGCGTGAGTAGCCCCCGAGGTTGATTCGTAAGGAACTCGGGTTACAATTCGTAACCGTCCCCAGTCGTCCGGAACCACCATCGTCGTGTACTCACGGGAGTTGATGCTCTTTCCGTCTTGCACTTCACTCACCGTGAACGCGAGTCGATAAGTGCTCCCTGGTCGGCTTTCCTGGGGGACAACCTTCGTCTGTGCGACTGCGACCGTTGGTTTTTCTATCTTTGTCTCCTTGGACTCTTGCGCCAAGGCGGGTTGAACGCTGACAAAAATCAGTATCACAGCAAATCGTTTAAGCCAGGTTTTCATACGCTTCTCCTCGTCATTCTTCTTCGTCCGAGTTGAGTTTTGAATCTTCTGCAAGCGGTGCGATCTTGATTTCTTTGATTCTCAAGTTTTCCAGTGGCTGGTGCTGAGTTTTGGCGAACAAGACGGCCTCGTCACGATGCTCGTTGAAGAAGCGGATCAACATCTGCTCTTGTTCTGATAGCGGCGCAAGCGAGGGAAATTGAGGGAGCCGCGGCGTGGATACTCTTCTTGCAACTGGAACGGAACCGCGCGTCACAGCTCTCGGTCCTGGCCGCCGTGCTATCGTCCCGGATGTAGAGGCCGCGGAATGGGATTGGGCCGCATGCTTCACCGGGGCCGGCGCGTGCGGTTTGTATATGAAAAGTACGCTGGCCAGAATCAGGGCGATCAAGGCCGCGGGGGCCAGCATCCATAACCATCGAGGCTTCTGTGGCGCGGCCCGGCGCACTTCGAGACTCGCCAGAATCCGCCGCTCCAATCCGGGTCGCGGTTCCACGCGAGCATGTCGCGCCAATGCCTCGTCGATCAAATCATCTTTCATGCGATCCAGTTCTTCAGGATTCATGTTGACCTTCCATGAGGGCCGTCAGTTT
The DNA here is from genome assembly GCA_964537865.1 of uncultured Acidobacteriota bacterium. GTDB lineage: Bacteria > Acidobacteriota > Terriglobia > JAIQFV01 > JAIQFV01 > CAZIDA01. Next base: position 1,014 of record CAZIDA010000278.1, on the reverse strand, counting down.
TTCCTTGAGGATTTGTCGGGCGCGAAACATGCGCGTGCGGACCGACGCTTCGGGAATGTTCAGCACCATTGCGATCTCCGCGCCGCTCAGGTCTTCAAGGGTGGAGAGCGTGACGACTTCTCGCAATTCCGTGGGGAGCGCGGTAATAGCCCGCTCCAGAAATGCCAGACGCTGTTCGCGAATCAGGCGCTGCTCTGAGCTCGGATCCGAACTCGCAATTTCCACTCCACGCTCGGCGGATTCATCGATCGAGGAGCTCGGCCGTTTGCGCCGTCGGTCCACGGCCACCCGCCAGGCGATCCGCGCCAACCACAATTTGCGATTCCGAATGCCCGGCAGATCGCCCCGGTGGCGCCACACGCCACAAAGGTTTCCTGCGCCGCGTCTTCCGCGTCGTGGTGGTTGTGAAGCACCGCGAAGGCCAGGCGGTAGACGAAGCGGGCGTGTTCCCGGACGGTCGCTTCCATTTCCTCGTGGTCGACTGGGCTGTCCAAAAACACCTCGCTTAGGAACACCGGCCTGACATCGTCCATACAGTCCTCAAGACAGAAGACCGGGCGAGAGAGAAAACGTTCAAATTTTTTATTTCCGAGGGGCCAAGCCTTGGTAGCCGAGATGTCCGCCGCCGGCGGATGCGCCTCGGTGGACGGGCGCGGACTTCCCTGACGCAATGTTCCGCGGAAAGACGAGCCGGATGGTTCAGTCGTCCGAGGTGGGCAGAAGTCGCCCAGCTCGGCTAGCCGAGCGTCTACCTGTTCACATCGGATAGGACTCTCGAAAAAAGCCTTTGGACGGCCTCTTCGAAAATTTCCGGGGGAGGAAGCAAGCTGACGACAATATGGCCGTCACGTTGAAAATCGAAGAAGTATCCGGGATGAACGACCACGCTGTCTTCTTCCAAGAATCGCAGCACCCACTCCTCTTCGCTGCGCGTGCGAGGAATGGTTAGAACGGCGCTCCATCCTCCATCCGCCGGAAGTCGTTCGCACAAGCCTTGGACGTCGGCCGCCGCGG